>JBHHVM010000082.1:0-10237 GCA_046754265.1 Phycisphaerae bacterium | reverse complement strand
GTTGGAGACTTACATTGTCAACATACTCCACGTCCTTGACCGCGATCACTTCAAGGTGTCCATCGCATGCGCCGACGAGCTATCCGATTGGTACAAGACGGAGCTTGATTCATTGGGTGTATTGACGCATCTTTGTCCCAACCCGTACAGCCAAGTCGGATACGTAAGGCGCATGGGCCAGCTCATGCGGAAGTTGAACACGCAGGTGGTGTGCGATTTCCGGAACGATTTTTCGGCGCCCACGTTGTGGGTCGCCAAGCGCCTGGGCATTGAGGGTCGGATCGCCATGTACCGCAGTAGCCGGCGCGGGTTTGCGCCCGGTATGCTGCGTAACGGTTACGCCCATCTGATGCACATGGGCACGGCCCGCTGGGCGTCGCGGATCGTCGGCAACACACGACAAGTTTTGGATGCGTTCTATCCCAAGTCGGCCCAAGATGCGAGGTTCTCGGTGCTTCACAACGGGGTGGATTTGAAGAAGTTTTCACCGGATCGCTCCGGCCTGCAGGTTCGACGGGAGTTGGACATCCCGGCTGAGCGGTTTGTCATCGGGCATGTGGGTCGTTTCATGCGTGCCAAGAACCATGGCGTGATCCTCAAGTGCTTCCGAAAGTTTGCCGAGCAAGTGCCCTCGGCACACCTTTTGCTGGTGGGGGAGGGAGACCTGCGCGGGCAAATCGAAGCCACCGTCGTCGAGTACGGCCTGTCCGAGCGGGTGACATTATCAGGCCGGCGCAAAGATGTCCCCGATTTGCTGGCGGCGATGGACCTTTTTTTTTATCCGTCCGTCTACGAGGGATTGCCGAACGCGCTTCTCGAGGCCATGGCTGCGGGAGTGCCCGTGATTGCTTCGAGCATCCCCGAGATCGTTGAAATCTTCGATCCGCATCTTTCGGGCCAGCTCTACGAGACCGACGATGTCGATGGGATGGTAAGGGGCCTCGTTGCGCTTTACGATGATCGAGAGCTGCGGGCGGACCTCGGCCGTCGCCTGCGACGCTGGGTCTCGGCCCATTTCAGCTTGGCTGCATCCGCCGAAAAAATGACTCGACTGTGGACGGCAGACCTGGGCCGGGGTGAACCGGTATAAGCAATGATGAATCCATGTGCGGCATAGCCGGCATCTGGGGAAGCCCCACACCGGATCGCCTCGAGGCGATGGGGTATCGCCTGCGCCATCGCGGGCCTGATGAAGACGGTTGTTGGACAGACCCGGCCAATCAGATCGGGTTCGCGCATCGCCGCCTGGCCATTATTGACATCGAAGGCGGTCAGCAACCCGTCTTCAGCGAAGACCGTAGCGTGGCAACGGTATTCAATGGCGAGATCTACAACTACAAGGAGCTACGCGCCGAGCTGATCGGTAGGGGGCATACGTTCACGACCAACACCGATACCGAGGTCGTCGTTCATCTGTACGAAGAGTTGGGCCCTGATTTGGCCCAGAAGTTGCGGGGGATGTTCGCCATCGCGTTGTGGGACGAAGGTGAACGCCAATTGGTGTTGATCCGGGACCGGGTGGGCAAGAAGCCGCTCTATTACAGCGAGCAGAGCGGCGAGTTCCTGTTTGCCTCGGAGATCAAGGGCATCGTGGCTGGGACGGGCCAGTCGCTGTCGCTGGATGAGCAGTCGTTGTCCGATTACCTGGCGTGGGGTATGGTCCCCGCTCCAGCCACGATCTACCAACAGGTTCGCTCGTTGGAGCCGGGCCAGCGCATGGTGGTGCGAAATCGTCAGGTCGTCGAGGCCAAGCGCTATTGGCGGCTGGAGATGTTGCCCAAACTCGACCTGAACGCCGACCAAGCCGTCGAGCAGGTCGATGGGCTTCTGCGTGAAGCGGTTCGACTGCGCCTGCGCTCGGACGTGCCGGTGGGGGCGTTTCTATCCGGCGGCATCGACAGTGGGCTGATTACAGCCCTGGCTGCCGAGCAGTGCTCTGAGGCGCTGATCACGGTGACCGTGGGGTTCGACGAGGCTGGGTTTGACGAACGGCCACTGGCCCGTCTTGTGGCTGAGCGCTATGGCACCGATCACCACGAAGTCGTGATCAAGGCCGACGTGACGAACGATCTAGCCGCAATTGCGGCTGCGTACGACCAGCCGTTCGGCGACTCCTCAGCTGTGCCTTCCTATTACGTGGCTCGGGCGGCCCGGCCGTTTGTCAAAGTGGTGTTGAACGGTGACGGCGGCGACGAGCTGTTCGCCGGCTATCGGCGCTATGTGGCCGCCCGGATCAACCGGCTATTGCGGTGGACCGATGGGGCCGTTGGCCGGCAGGGCTGGCGGCTGCTGTCGGCGCTGCTGCCGGGGCCGCGTCGATTCCGGTCCGCGTATGGTTTTGGCCACCGGCTGGTGCGGGGGATGGCCCGGGACCCGGTGGACCGCTATTTGGCCTGGTCGGTGGATCAGTTGACCGAATCCCAGAAGCGGGTTCTGTGCGGCCTGGAGAATGGTGGCGGGTGGTTGGACGGCGCCGAGCCCAGCGATCGGCTGGCCCGGGGTTATCTGACGGAGCTAAGTGGTGCGGGCCCGGTGGATCGTATGCTGGGGGCGGACTTTGCCGGCATTCTGCCTAATGATTTGCTGGTCAAGATGGATACTGCCTGCATGGCCCACGGCTTGGAAGCCCGGTCTCCGCTGCTGGATCAGGTGTTGATTGAGACGGTATCGCGATACCCTGAAACGGTTAAGCTGCCGGGTTGGCAAACCAAGCCTCTGTTGCGCCGGTTGAGTCAAAAATATCTACCTCCTGCAATCCAAAAGGCCCCCAAGCGGGGCTTCGAAGTGCCGGTGGTGCGTTGGCTTCGCGGCGAACTCAAGCCGATGTGCCGAGACGTCTTGTTGTCGCGCAACGGGCTGTTGGCCCAGCGGATGGATCGATCGGCTTTGGAGCGTATGATTGAAGGGAAAGACGGTTTGGACCCGGGGCGCTGGGGGCGGAGGATGTGGTCGCTGCTGATGCTGGGCATGTGGGACCAACACGTAATGCCCCGCAGCGCCGCCCAGACAAACGCGCGATGAGAATCTCGAACCTCCCATTGCTGTGCGTGAAGCGGGCCGGGTCCATGCACGTAGGGCGCACGCAGGTTCGCTATCGATTATGATACAGATCAGCAGAATGTCGGACGATCAAGCCGCAGCGGTTGCCCAACTGCATATTGACGGTATCACGGGCGGATTCCTGTCGAGCCTCGGGGTTGTTTTGCTGGCGGATTTGTATCGGGCCGTCAATCGGTCCGCGGTGGGCTTTGTCTTCGTGGCCACCCGTGACGACGGTGCTGTCGTCGGTTACGTGTCCGGTACGACCGCCGTTGGACGCCTATATCGTTGGATTCTGGTCCGGCGCGGTTGGCGGTACGCCTGGATTCTGGCGAGGCACCTTCTGAGTTGGCGGAGGATTAAAGGGATCGTGCGGTCAGCGCTGTATCCAGCCCGGATTGATGCGGAATATCCGGCTGCGGAGCTATTGTCCATCGTGGTGGGCGATGATTTTCGCGGGACTCCGACAGCGGCGGAGCTATTGCGGGCCTTGCTGGTGGAGTTTCGCAATCGCAGCACGAATAAGATTAAACTGATCGTAGGTGAAGACATGAAGCGGGCGAACGCATTCTACAAGAAACATGGTTTTCAGATTGCAGGGCAAATTGAGAATCATGGGCGGAAATCGAATGTGCTGGTCGTTGATGTGGGGGCGAGTGAAGTGGGCGCGGATGCATGATGCCACGGGCCGATCGCTCAGAGGATGGCAGAGACTGCGCTGAACCGATTTGCAGGATGATGCCCTGAAGACGTGACCATGAATGCAATTCTGGTGACCCATCCAGCCCATTTTGTTCGCGGTTCGGACGGACGAGTCTACGCCCCGGACACGTTTTTGGGGGCGGGGTTTTGGGCCCGTTATCTGACGGTCTTCGATCGGGTGGACGTTCTGACCCGGGTGCAATCCGTCGAGGGCATACCTCCGGAGGCAGCCGGCGCCGACGGCGAGCGAGTTCGATTTCATGACTTGCCGGACTATGTTGGACCCGGGCAGTATCTGCGTTGCCGCGGGACGCTCAAGTCGGGCATCGACCATGCGATCGAAGGTTATGCAGCCTATTGTCTGCGGGCACCTTGTCCCATCGCCGATCTGACCTGGCGGGCGCTTCGGCGCCGCGGGCTGCCGTTCGGGGTGGAAGTCACTGGAGACCCCTGGGATTCGCTGGCGGCCGGCACGGTTCGATCGCTGGCTCGTCCCCTTGCCCGGCGGGTACTGGTGCGGACGTTGCGGGCCCAGTGCCGCGAAGCGATTGCGGTGTCCTATGTGACCGGCCGAATCCTTCAAGGGCGGTACCCGGCCAATCCCGGGGCCTATACCACCCACTATTCCAGTATCGAGTTACCCACCGAGGCGTTGATTGAAGCACCGCGGGAGGATTTCGAGAACGCCCAGCGCCTGATCTTCGTCGGTAGCCTGGCGGTGCGCTACAAAGGCGTGGACGTCTTGATCGACGCCCTGGCCAGGCTGGGGCGACCGGCTTTGACCTTGGAGGTGGTGGGTGATGGTCGAACCCGCCCGGAACTCGAAGCCCAGGTCGTCCGGTTGGGATTGACAAAGCAGGTCACCTTTCACGGTCGCCTGCCGGCCGGGGAGCCGATTCGCAAGTTATTGGACCAGGCCCATGTTTTCGTGCTGCCCTCCCGGGCGGAGGGCTTGCCCCGGGCCCTAATCGAAGCCATGGCCCGCGGGTTGCCGTGCATCGGTTCGGACGTGGGCGCCATCGGCGAACTCCTTCCGTCCGAGGACAGAGTTCCGCCTGGAGATGCCGCTATGTTGGCACAGAAGATTCAGCAAGTCCTGGGCTCTGCCGAGCGCCTGAAATCAGCCGGGCAAAGGAACTGGCAACGGTCTAGAGACTATCTATCCGATGTGTTGGGCGCCAGGCGGACCCGCTTCTATGAGCAGTTGCGACGTCTATCGGCTCCGAGCGAGGGAGGCACGGCGTGAATTCGACCCCCAGGCGGCCCAAAATCCTGCTGGTTTCGTCGGTGCCCACCACGTTGTGGGCCTTCTATCGGCGCATGCCTGAGACGGCCAGCCAGTGGGGGATCGACTTGGGGATTGCTTCTTCGCCTGAGCGGGAGTTGGACGACTTTGCCGACCAGTTGGGGGTCACCACCCATCCTGTGGCCATTACGCGTGCGGTCTCGCCCTGGGCCGATCTAAGGGCCATCGCCCGCCTTTGCCGAATCATCCGCCGTCACCGCTACGACCTTGTGCATGCGTTTACGCCGAAAGGGGGGTTGGTGGGCATGCTGGCGGCTGCATTGGCTGGGGCGCCTTGCAAGGTGTATTCAATGATCGGGCTACCGGCCGAGACCGCCACCGGGATCCTGCGCAAGCTGCTGGTCACCTCGGAGCGCACCGCCTGCCATTTCGCGCAGGCGGTTCTGGCCAACGGGCCCAGTCTGCAGACGGTGATTTCGGAGATGGGCATTTGCCAGGTTCCCAAGATGCGCGTGTTGGGCGATGGGTCATGCTGTGGCATCAAGCTGGATCGATTCCGGCGCACGCCCGAACGGGTCGACGCGGGCCGGTGCCTGCGCCGCGACCTGGGAATCCCCGAAGGCGCGCCGGTCATCGGCTACGTCGGCCGACTGGTTTACGACAAGGGCATCCACGTGTTGGTGGATGCGTTCGAGGCGCTGGATGATAGGCGTCCACCGCCGCACCTGCTGCTGCTGGGCAGCTTCGAGCCCCACCGGGGCCGTCTGCCGCCACATACGTTGGATCGCATTCAAGACCATCCTCGCATCCACCACCGAGAATTCGACTGGGATCCTGTGCCATACTACGGGGCCATGGATATTGTCACCTTGCTGACTTACCGCGAGGGGTTCGGCATCGCCCTGTTGGAGGCAGGCTGCATGGAATTGCCGGCCGTCGCAACGCGGGCCACGGGAAGCATCGACGCGGTGGTGGACGGGCAGACCGGCATCCTGGTGGATATCGAAGACGTGGACGGCACCCGGTCCGCCTTGGTCCGCCTGTTGGACGATCCCGACCTGCGGCGAAAGATGGGCCGGTCCGCTCGCCTACGCGTGGAAGCTCAATTCAGCGACGACCGGCTACTCGCAGAGCATTTTCGCTTATATGCCGCCCTGCTGGCCAAGAATACAAACTGTGCAGCCGTTGGGCCGCCATCGAGTGCTTGACCCTTGCCGGGGGCCAAGCTACGCTCGCTTTGGCCATTCATGGCGCTCGGCAAGCCGCCAGGAACGGTTAGACAGCTTCCCCGCCTGCGGAGAGCGCCCTTGGATAGCGAGTTAAAGAGCGTAGGGGACTTGGTGGGCGCCTTCTGGCCGATAGCGGCCTGTGCCTTGATCGTGTCTCTTCTTGCCACGCCCCTTTGCCGCAGGTTCGCTCTCCGCCGTGGCCTGGTGGACGTTCCCGATGCCGGGCTCAAGCCTCACGAAAGGCCCGTCGCCTACTTCGGTGGCGTGGCCATCTTCTTGGGTTGGGCGGCAGGACTGATCCTTGCGGTGGTGATGTATGGCGGGCCGGACGAGGCGTCCTCGGCCGACCCTCAGCCTCCCGTTGACCTGTCCATGACGTTGGGCATTTTCGGGGCCGGGTTGGCGGTCATGCTGCTGGGGCTATTCGACGATCTCCGTATGGTCTCGCCCGTCGTCAAGTTGACCGGCATCGCGGGCGCTACGTTCCTGCTCATCATGGTGGGAATCGGCGATGACACGATTACCATCCTGGTGCGCTCCACGTCGATTGAGTTGGGCCCCCAAGACCGCTGGTTGGTCCTGGTTTACTCCATCCCGCTGACACTCATTATCACTACCGGTGCAGCCAACGCCACCAATCTCATCGACGGTCTGGACGGGCTTTGCTCGGGCGTGTTGGGGATCATCGCGGTGGGGTATCTGGTGCTTGCCGGGCACCTCTATCTGTACAGGAGCGGTATCGTTGAGACGCAACTAGTTATTTTGTCCCTGGCTATGCTGGGGGCGGCGCTGGGTTTCTTGCCCTATAACCGCAACCCGGCGACGATTTTCATGGGCGATGCCGGGTCCATGCTGCTGGGGCTCAATGCCGCCATTATTCTGCTGCTGTTTGCCAAATCGAACGCCTCGCGTTGGATGTTCGCCTCGGTGATGGTGTTTGGCTTGCCCCTGGCCGATATGCTTTTGACGCTGGCGAGGCGCTGGCGGAATCAAAAGCCGTTGATGCAGGGCGACCGCAGTCATTTTTACGACCAGTTGGTCGATCGGGGGGTTCCGGTGCCCAAAGTGGTGGGCATCAGCTATGCACTGGCCATTGGGTTTGCCCTGTTGGGGTGCATGGCCATTTTCGTGCGGACCCGCTACCTTCTGCTGCTGTACGGTTTGGCCGGCGGAGGTGTGATCCTGGCCATTGCTCGGTTTAAGATGGTCCGGCTGGAGACACGCGGTGGCAAGCCCTCGGTCGGCGATGGGGGGGCGGATGCGTCTTGAGGCTGCCGTCGAATCGCTCGGTTCCCGGGTCTGAGATAAGAGAGCTGATATGAGAGTCACAGTTGCAGGGAGTGGTTACGTCGGCCTGGTCAGTGCCGCCTGTCTGTCGGACACGGGCAATACGGTCATCGGCTACGACATCGACGCCAAGAAGGTGGAGATGCTCAACCGCGGACACTGCCCCATCTTCGAGCCGGGCCTGAGCGAGATGTTGGCCGCCAACCTCAAGGCGGGGCGGCTGCGGTTTACGACCGACGTGGATGACGCTTTGGCTGGGCCTGAGGTGGTGTTCATCGCTATCGGCACGCCGCCTCAGCCGGACGGATCCGCCGACCTGTCCATGATTTTCGATTTTGCGGGGTTGATGGCCAAGCGGCTCAAGCAACCCACGATCCTGGCCACCAAGAGCACCGTGCCGGTCGGCACCGGCGACAAGTTGGAATCCTTGATCCGTTCCAAAACCCAAATACAGGTCGAAGTGGCCAGCAACCCCGAGTTTCTCAAAGAAGGATCGGCCGTCTCTGACTTTCTCCGACCCGACCGCGTGGTGATCGGGGCTGAGAGCGAGCACGCCGCCCAGATCATTCGCGAATTACACCTGCCCTTCGTCCGCAATAACAGACCTATCCTAATCATGCGCCGCCGGGCCTCGGAGATGACCAAGTACGCCGCCAACGCCTTCCTGGCCACGCGGATCAGTTTCATCAACGAGATCGCCAACCTGTGCGACGCCTGCGGCGTGGACGTGGCTGAGGTGCGACAGGGAATAGGCACCGATAGCCGTATCGGGTTTCAGTTTCTCTATCCCGGTTCGGGTTACGGCGGGTCCTGCTTTCCGAAGGATGTGCGGGCCCTGGCTCATGTTGCCCGGCAAAACGACGCGACGCCGGATATTCTCGACGCCGTCCATGGGGTCAACGAAAAACAAAAGCGGGTCATTTTCTCGAAGATAATCCGGCGCTTCGGCGATGCGGTGGGGGGGATGACCTTCGCCATCTGGGGCGTGACGTTCAAGCCCGGCACCGACGATCTCCGGGAAGCGCCCGCCCTCAACCTGATCGACGACCTGCTCGAGGCCGGGGCCAAGGTCCGGGCCCACGACCCGGTCGGGTTGGAGAACCTGAAGAATCTCTACGGGGATCGGGTGGCCTATTTCGATAACGCCTACCAGGCGTTGGACGGGGCCGATGCGTTGGCGGTGTGTACCGAATGGAACGAGTTCCGTAGCCCGGAATTCTCCAGAATTAGAGAGATGCTCGGCGAACCGGTAATCTTCGACGGTCGTAACCTCTATGACCTGACGGCCATGCAACGGTACAAGCTGGAGTATCACCCCATAGGAAGGCCCCCCGTTACCCTGGACGATTAACCGTAAACAGACCGAGTTGCGGCCTGCCGCTCGCATTGGTCCTTGGTCCGCGCGAACTGAAGTTCGCGGCTCGCTTGCGCCGGTCGTTCTTTTGGCCAGATTATGTGACCATGAAACAAATCCCCCTGGCAAGACCCAACATCACGCAAGCTGAAATCGATGCCGTGGTGGCGGTGATGCAGACGCCGCAGCTTTCGCTGGGCCCCAAAGTCCCTGAGTTCGAGCAGGCCATGGCTGACTACTGCCGGACCGCCCACGCGGTGGCCTGTTCCAGCGGCACGGCTGCGTTGCACCTGCTGGTGCATGCCTTGGGCATCGGGCACGGGGATGAAGTTATCACCACGCCGTATTCCTTCGTGGCATCAGCCAACTGCGTGCTGTTTGAGCACGCCAAGGTGGTCTTCGCCGACATCGACGCGGAGAGCTGGAATATCGACCCGCAAAAGGTGTCTGCGGCCGTCACCGACAAGACCAAGGCCATCATTCCCGTGGACGTTTTCGGGCAGATTGCCGACCTGGATCCTATTCTGGCGCTGGCCCGTGAGAAGGACATTGCCGTCATCGAGGATTCCTGCGAGGCCCTGGGCGGTCGCTACAAGGGCAGGCCGGCTGGGTCCATCGGTGACGCGGGGGTTTTTGGCTTTTACCCCAACAAGCAGCTCACCACCGGCGAAGGGGGCATGATCGTCACCGATGACGCCCGCTTGGCCGAGTTGACCCGCTCGCTGCGCAACCAGGGCCGGGACACGGAGGGCGGATGGCTGGCCCATGCGCGGTTGGGCTACAACTATCGCCTGTCCGACATTAACTGCGCCATCGGCATCGTGCAGTTGCAGCGCATGGACGATATCCTGGGTCAGCGCCGCCGCGTGGCAGACCTCTACCGCCAGCGGCTGGGCGACGAAGGGCGCATCGGCCTTCAACGCCTCAGCGACGACGTGGACATGAGCTGGTTCGTGTTCGTGGTGCGTCTGAGTGACGATTACCGGGCCGACGCCCGCGACAAGATCCTGGTCAACCTGCGGGAGCGCGGCATCGGGTGCAGCAACTACTTCGCCCCCATCCACCTGCAACCGTTCTTCGTCGAGAAGGACGGGTACAAGCCGGGCGATTTTCCGGTCACCGAAGCCCTGGCTGCCCGCACCATCGCCTTGCCTTTCCACCACGAATTAACCGAATCGGATGTCGATCAGGTCTGCTCCGAGCTGCAGAAGTTGTTGTAGGACCCGAGCGGCCGACAACAATACGCGCCCTGGGTGGTCATTCTTCGCGTGGGTGAGGTATAATCCGGCGTGATGGGTGCATTTCCCGACATGACTTGCTGGCTGGTCTTGCTGGGCCTGATGTCCCAGGCTGCTGGCCCGCGGGCGGTTGAATCGCCTT
>JBHHVM010000081.1:0-10322 GCA_046754265.1 Phycisphaerae bacterium | reverse complement strand
CCTGAGGACTGGGAGTACGTTCGCAATTATGCCCCAAAAATACCGCCCGACCCGCCCGAGGCCAAGCTGACCCAGGCCGACGACAAGCTGGTCGCCGATGCTGCCATGCGCGACGACGTGCTGGCCTACTTCGGCCTGGTGCGGGACCACCAGCTCGACATCCTTCGACCCGAGTTCCCTCAAGCCGTCGACGGCGACAAATGGAAGGTCTGGAGGCAACCCCTGTTCCCGGGCATCGACGTTGTGGATTTGGATGCCGAGTTCCTCGACCCCGATGGAGAAATGGAAAGAGAGGACATCATCGGGTTTCGGTATTGGGAAGATGATGCCGAAGAGCAGCCGGCCGAGCCGGAGCAAAAACCCAAGAAAAGCACGCGCCAACTAGAGAAAGAGACGCTGGCAAAAATACAACAACTACAATCAGCCGGCGAACTCGATGAGGCGTATTCCCTGGCCAAGAATCTGGCCGGTTCAGCCACCACACCCAAGATCAAAAGGGACGCCCAGAAGCTGGTTGACGATCTCAAGCTGCTCATCGCCGACCGCGAGCGCGAACGCGAGAAGAACCCACACGCCGAGGACGAGTACGAGGACACCACTCGGCCCGTCTCGCCCGTGCAGGTGGTCTGGTCGCACGATGCCGACGTCGGCAGCGTTGAGAGCGGGGCCACCTATCAATACCGCATCCGGGCCCTGCTCTACAACCGCTACGCCGCCGTCCCCGAAATCCTCAAAGATCCTCACGATGCCGAGAAACTCTTCGTGGCTGGACCCTGGTCCGAACCCTCCGACCCGGTCACCATTCCGCTGGACACCCGCTTCTTCCTGACCCGGGCCAGCAACAAAGGGGCCGGGTCCGTCCGGGTCGAGGTCTTCAAATGGTTCGAGGGCTACTGGGTCAAGCAAACCTTCGACGTGGGGGTCGGCGACCGAATCGGCGGCAAAGGCCGGGCCAGGCTGCCCAACGATGAAAGGCCCATGGTGGATTTCGACACCGGCTCCATCGTGGTCGACTTAGACCCGCGCCGGGTGTTCAGAAAACGCACCCGCAAACGCAAAGACGGCTCCATCGACTTCGACCCCAAGGTCGAACAGACCGTGGCACTGGTGTACATGACGCCCGATGGCCGCCTCCAGGAGCGCCTGCTGCAACTGGATAGATCCGACCAGGCCTACAAGCAGATGAAAGAAAAGGTCTGGAAGGAGAAGAGAAAACCAAAAATCCGGACCAAGCCGGCCCGCGACCAGGCCGGCCGCGGCCGCGGCCCCGGAGGTGGGGGTCGAGGCCGCGGTGGAGGCAGAGGCGCCGGTGGACGGCGAGGCGGCCGTGGTGGAGGCCGCAGCGGCGGCGGAGGCCGTGGCGGCAGTCGAGGGGGTGGGATCTAAGGGCCAGGACCACCCCGGGCCCAGCCCGCCGTGGCCCCACCGAATGGCAGGGTGCCCCGGCAGGCCTTGCAGTGGGGTCGCCACGCCCGTAAGCTTCGTTGTGGGCAGCGTTAGGGCGCTGTGGCCCCGCCATGAAGTGAAGGATCCCCCGCCCGACCGGCGGCGGCGTTCCTCAAGAAAAAGATGCTAGGCGGTCGGCGTCGGTCGAGCCGACCCCCTGGCGACCATCACCCGGACCAGGAGGCTTTCCCTTGCAATCGATCACCGCTCTCGCCGGGACCGCGCGATGGCTCTTGTTGGCCGTCTGCTGCTTGGTCGTCGCCCCCCCGGTCTTTGCCGATGACGCGGAGGACCTCAACCAGGCCATCCAGCAGTTCCAGGAGGGGAACTACCTGTCCGCGCAACAACTCCTGCTGGACATCGACCCCGACGGACTAACCGACGCCCAGCGCGTTCAGCGCGACAACTACGTCGACCGGGTGCAGGTGGCCCTGTCCATGGTGGAAAAAGCCGCCAACGATCTGGAAGACGCCGAGCAGGCCGTCGCCGATCATCGGCTGGATGAGGGGCAAGCTTTGGCCAAAGGCGTTCTAGCCAATGAATACGCCAAGCAGGCCATCCGCAGCGCCGCGGTGGACCTGCTTCGCAAAATCGGCGAGATGCAGGACGATCATACCCGCCAAGGTCACGACGATGACGGCGCCGACAACGATGATGACCACCTGACCGTAGTCCGGGAATCCTCGCGGATCACGACCTTCGACCAACCTGCCACGGCCGAGCCCGTCGAACCCCGCCCGATCGACCCCCACCCAGCCGGCCTGATCGATGCCATCCGGGCCGAGGAACTCATCAAATGGCAGCGGACCGTCAGCCAATACCGAGAGGCTGAGCGCCAGATCCGTGAGCTGGTCATCCAGGACCGTTACCCCCAGGCCAGCCAAGCTCTGCTCAGAGCCCGCCAGGTCGTCGAGGCAGGCCGGCAGTACGCCGACCCCCTCACCAAATACGAAAGCCTCAAGAGTGAGGCCAACGCCCTGGCCAACTTCGTCGAAGATGAGCAGCGCCGCTTCAAGGAAAACCAGGTCGCCAGGCAACGCGCCGAGGTCCTCGACGAGCGAGAGGCCCGCCTCAAGAAGATTCGGGCTACCCAACAGCGACAAATCGATATGCTCATGGAGCAGGCCTTCCAGCTTCGCAAGGATAGGGATTTCCGCGGGGCCATCGATACGGTCAAGCAGGTCATCGCCCTGGATCCAGCCAACGGCCAGGCCAAGCTTATGCTGGACCTGCTCGAGGATCTTCATTCCTATACCAGCCAAAGGCAGCATGTCCGCGAGCGCGGCCGGCAGGCCCGAGACGTGCTCCGTGACGTCGAGGAAACCATGATTCCCTGGCACGACGACGGGCCGAAATACCCGGCGGACTGGCTGGAGATCATCAGTTCCGAGGAGCGGGGCGGCACGGGACAGCGCCGCCTCAGTCAGCAGGACCTGGCCCTGAACGCAAAGCTCGACCAGGCCGTGGCCGTCAACTACGAAGAAGCCACCTTTGAAGAGGTGGTGGATGATCTCTCCAAAAAACTCGACGCCAACCTCACCGTCTTATGGCCCGACCTGGAAAACCTCGGCATCGACCGCGATACCGAAGTCAGCCTCCAATTGACCTCCCAGATCACCTTCAAGAAGGCCCTGGAGCAAGTCCTGGAGATCGTGGGCGGAACCGATGCCGAACTGAGCTATGTAGTCAGCGACGGCCTGATCAAGGTGGCCAGCAAAAGCCTGCTGGACCGTGACGTTCTCGTCGAAGTCTACGACATCCGCGACCTGCTCATGGTCATTCCCGACTTCACCGACGCCCCGGAGGTCGATCTGTCCTCTCAAAGCGGTGGCGGGGGCGGCGGCGGGGGCGGAGGAGGCCAGGGCGAACCCATCTTTAGCGATGATGACGACGGCGACGACGAAAACGAGGACGAGGTTCGTGATCAACGGATTGAGGATCTCCTCTTCTTGATCCGCGACACCATTCAGCCCGACACCTGGCGGGCCAACGGGGGGCAGGCCGCCAGTGTCACCGAACTCAACGGCCAGTTGGTGGTCACCCAGACTGCGTCAGGCCACGAAGAAGTGGCCAGCCTGCTGAACAAACTCCGCGAACAGCAGACCATTCAGGTCGCCGTCGAGTCCCGTTTCATCACCGTGCAAAGCAACTTCCTGGAAGAGTTGGGCATCGACCTCGACGTGGTCCTCAACGCCGGCAACGCGGGTTTCGATTTCATACCCGCCACCGGCGGGAGCCAAGTCATCGACCCGGTGCTCGGCACGCGATTGTTGCTGCCCAGGTCGTTTAGCCGATTGGGTTTCACACCGGCCGTTCCCGGCGTGGGTGCCGGTTTGACCCAGGGAATCGCCGGTGGTCTGGGCGGCCAGGGCGGAGGTGGCGGAGGCCTTGGGCCCGTCGCCCAGCCATTCGGCTCGCCGGGGTTGATCCCGGGGCGGGGCAACAATTTCGTGGGCGGGGCCAACGCAACGCCCATTCCCATTGTCTCGAATATCCTCCAGCTCACCGACCCGGCCCAACTCAACTCCGACTTGCCCGGTTCGTTTGCCGGCAACCAGACGCTTCAGCCGGCACTGAACGTCTTTGGCAGCTTCCTGGACAACATCCAGGTCGACTTCCTCATCCGGGCCACCCAGGCCGACGCCCGTTCCACCGTGTTGACCGCCCCCCGATTGGTGCTGGTCAACGGGCAACGTTCCTGGGTGGCCGTGGTGAACCAGCAGTCCTTCGTCAGCCAGCTTCAGCCGGTGGTCGCCTCCGGCGCCGCCGCCCAGGCCCCCCAGACCGGTATCATCAATACCGGGGCCGTGCTGGACGTTCGGGCGACCGTCTCGGCCGATCGCCGCTACGTCACCATGACCCTCAGGCCCGGTGTCGGCCGACTCTTGGATATTCAGACCTTCCTCTTTACCACCGGCCCCAACGTCGGGGCTGGGGCATCGGGATTCATTCAGCTTCCCAGCGTCAGCCGCCAGGCCATCAAAACCACCGTCTCGGTGCCCGATGGCGGCACGCTGCTCATCGGAGGGCAGAAACTTTCCGGCGAAATCGAGGTCGAAGCCGGCGTGCCGGTCCTGTCCAAGATCCCCATCCTCAAACGGCTTTACTCCTCGCGAACTCTGGTCAAGGACGAGCAAGTCCTGCTGATTTTGGTAAAACCCCGCATCCTCATCCAGAAGGAATCCGAGCAGCAGGCCTTCCCCAGTTTCCGGGCTCAGGGTTGAACCGGTCGTCGTGATCGCCCTTGGCGAATCAACCCTTGACGGTGCCGTGCCCCTGGCAGACACCGTCAATATCTTGCGCGAAGTCCTCAACGCCGGGCCCATCGCCTGGATGATCGTGGCCCTGTCGGTCGTCCTGGCCGCCCTGGCCCTGGCCCGGCTGCTGTCCATCCGCCACAGCACGCTGTGCCCCGAAGAGCTCTACCTGCACGTCACAGAGCACGTTGAAGCCGGGCAACTCAAACAGGCCTTGGAACTGACCACCTCGGACCCCTCTTCATTGGGTGTGGTCCTCGAAACCGTCATCAAGGCCCGGGCCCTGCCGCCGCGCGACGTCCGCCAGGCCGCCGCCGATGCAGCCGCCGAGCAATACACCCGCCTGTCCCAGCGGATCGGCTACATCAGCTTGATCGCCGCCGTAGCACCCATGCTGGGCCTCTTGGGCACCGTCTCGGGCATGATTCGAGCCTTTGCCACCATGTCGTCGGGCCAGGCCCTGGACCCGCCTCAGTTGGCCGGGGCCATCAGCGAAGCCCTGATCACCACCTACCTGGGCTTGACCGTGGCCATCCCCGCCCTGGTCATCCACACCGTGCTTCGACACCGGGCCACCAACATCGTCCTGTCTCTGACCGCCCTGGCCGAGCAACTGGCCGAGCTTCTGGCACGCTCGAAAAACGCCCCCCGCAACGCGGCAGGCCAGGCACCTGCCGCGCCCTTCCGTTAGGTCCCCACCCATGATGGACTCCACCCGAGGCGCGACCGTCATCGACATGACCGCCATGATCGACGTGATCTTCATCCTGCTCATTTTCTGGATGACGGTGACCCGCCTGGTGCAATCCCCGGACGGCCCAGCCATCGACACCCCCCTGGCTGACGGGCGGATCGCCGCCCAGCCCCCGCCGCAACTGATGACCGTCAGCCTGCTCGACGATAGGGTGGTCATGGTGGACGGCCGGCGGATGCCCATCGACTCGCTGGGCGACGTGCTGGCGGCTGGGCCGCTTCCAAAACACGTGCTGCTGCGAGCCGCGAGTGACACCGACTGTCGCACCGTCACTCGGTTGGCCGACCTGTTGCGCCGGGCCGGCGTTCCCAAAGTCGGCCTGGCCGTCCGGAGCGATCAACCATGACCCTTCGACGCCAACTGGCCCGGGCCGAGCAACACTCGCCCGCCACGCCTGTGCCTTTGACCGCCATGATCGACATCGTTTTCTTGTTGCTGATCTTCTTCCTCTTCGGCTCGTTCGATTTTGCCGAACAGCAGGTCGTGGCTGCACTGTCGGGCAGCAGCAGCCAGGCCCGCGCCGGCGACGACGCGCTTTGGCTGCAACTGGCCCGCTCGAGCGACGGCCCGGTCGAATACGCCATCGACGCCGGGCCCTGGACCGCCGACCCCGCCAGCCTGACCACGCTGCTGAACACCCGCCTGGCACGTTCACCCACACCGCCCCCCGTAATCATCGATCCCACCTCGGGCGTGACGCTCCAAGACCTGGTCGACGCTTTTGGCCTGGCCAAATCCGCCGGGGCCGACCAAATCGCCATCCACAGCCCGGACCCGTCGCCATGAATGCCGCCGGAATCGGATTCGCCGTCGCTTGGACTACCGCCGTCACGCTTTGTAGCGCATGCCACGCCCCACCCAATCGCCCCGATCGACCCACCACCCAACCCGGTCGGCGCACAGTCTTCGCCACCGGTGTAACCATCGATTGGCGGGCCCCGCAAGTGGAATTGGCCGGGCGTGTGGTCCTCGACCAAGGGCTGCTGGAGTTGTTCGCCTGCAGTCGCGGCACACGCGAGCACGAAAGCATCGTCGCGGTCGATGCCCAACCCCAGCACATCTACCAGGCCCTGGGCTTGATCGGGCTGACTCCCGGGCGACCTGTGACCTATGACCCCGACGCCGACCATTGGCGGCCCCCCACCGGTGACCGCCTCAGCGTCGATGTGCGCTTCGCCGCTGGTCAAACCCACCAGATGGTCTCCGCCTGGTCCTGGCTGCTCAATGCCGAAACCAATCGCCCTGCCACACCGCGACACTGGATTTTCAGCGGATCGCGAACTTTTCCCGGAGATGTTTTCGGCGCCGACGCGGACGGCACCGTCGTCTGTGTGGTCGATTTTGACACCGCCCTGATCGGATTGGCCGAACCGCACAGTGCCGACAACGCCCTGCTCTGGGTGGCAGCCAACCCCAAGACCGTTCCGGCGCCGGGCACGCCCTGCACGCTCATTCTCAGGCCGGTCCAGACCGCTCAATGGCTCATCGACGTCGACCGCCGGGGACGGTTTCGGCTCGACGACGCCTGGCAATCGGCCGGCCAACTCGTCGCGGCGCTGCGGTCAGCCACCCCACCCAAATCCCGCCCCATCCTGCTGCTGCCCTTGCCCGATGTCGATCCTGCCACCCTGAAGCGCTGCCGCGTCACGCTCCAAAAAGCCGGCTTGACCCACGTCTCGGTCGCCGACCCGCCCGACGACGACGCACCAGCCAAGAAACCGCCCCCCACCGCCGGCAAGGACGGTTGAGATGAATCCACCTCTGGGCCATAATGCCGACCCCATGAGCAGCTTGGCATCCAAGACCAACCCCGAGCGCGGCGCAAAGGGCCCGCAGGGACCGGACGACGTGCTCGACAAGGCCCGGCAGGTCCTTTCGACCGAAGCGGCTGCCATCCGGGCGGCGGCCGATCGACTGGATCACCGGTTCGCCGAAGCCGTCGAGCTGATCATCGGCTGCCCGGGACGAGTCGCCGTCACCGGCGTGGGCAAAGCCGGCCTGATCGGCAACAAGATACAAGCCACCCTCGCATCCACCGGAACCCCAGCCTACTTCCTGCACCCGGTCGAAGCCCTGCACGGCGACCTGGGCATGATTCAACCGGACGACGTGGTCATCGCCCTGTCCCGCAGCGGCCAAACCGAAGAGCTCCTCCTGCTGCTGCCGGTCCTAAAGGATTTGGGGTGCCGCATCATCTTACTGACCGCCGATCCCAAGTCGCGGGGGGCCGCCTTGTCCGACATCGTGGTGGAAATCGGCGACACGCCCGAAGCCTGCCCCCTGGGCCTCGCTCCCAGTTCCTCGGCGGCGGCCATGCTGGCGGTCGGTGACGCCTTGGCCCTGACCATCATGGACGTCCAAAACGTTCAGCCCACCCAATACGCCGCCTACCACCCCGGCGGGGCCCTGGGCCGATCGCTGATGTGCGTTCATCAGATCATGCGCACCGGCGACCAATGCCCCACCGTCAAGGTCACCGACACCTTGGAAGACTACTACAACGCGGTCGAGCCGCGCCGCTCCGGGGCAGCCGGGGTCATCGACGACAACGGCAAGCTCATCGGCATCTTCACCCACGGCGACCTCTTCCGACTGCACCGCAAGACCCGCAAGACCCCCCACCCCGCCAAGGTGCAGATGGCTGCCATCATGACCTCACCGTGCAAATCAGCCCATCGCGACGACCGAGTGGCCGACGCCCTGCGCAGCATCAACGAACTGCACATCGACGAGCTGCCCGTCATCGACGACGACGGCATGCTGGTCGGCCTGATCGACATCCAGGACCTGGTAGCCAGAGGGTTTAGCGTGTTCGACGCCCGCTGAGCCAACCCACCATTAAGGGAACCCCACCACCTTGCGACTGTCCATCGTCATCCCGGTTTACAACGAAGTGGCCACCCTCGAAGCGCTCGTCGAACGGGTGCTCGCCGTCGAGTTGCCGCTGGATCGCCAGATCGTCATGGTGGACGACGGCAGCACCGACGGCACGCGCGACGTCTACCCCAAAATTCAGCAGCGTTGGCCCGACGTCGATTTCAAGATCAAGCTGGCCCAGCGGAACCAGGGCAAGGGTGCCGCCCTGCGTCAGGGTTTCGCCCTAGCCACCGGCGACATCATCATCGTGCAGGATGCCGACCTGGAATACGACCCCGCCGACTATCCCCGCCTCTTGGCCCCCATCCTGGACGGCAAAGCCGACGTGGTCTACGGCTCCCGCTTCATCGGCGGCGACGCCCACCGCGTCCTCTACTTCTGGCACATGATCGGCAACCGCATGCTCACCCTGCTCTCCAACATGATGACCAACCTGAATCTGACCGACATGGAAACCTGCTACAAAGTCTTCCGGGCCGAGGTCATCAAGCCGCTCAAACTAAAGAGCAACACCTTCACCATCGAGCCGGAGATGACCGCCAAGGTCGCCAAGGGCAAATGGCGAATCTACGAAGTGGGCATCAGCTACGCCGGCCGAACCTACGAAGAAGGCAAAAAAATCAACTGGAAAGACGCCCTAAGAGCCCTATACGCCATCATCCGCTTCCGCATCAGCAATTGACTGAAGTGGCATCCTGTGGCACCGGTTTTCAACCGGTGGCGTGGGTGGTGGGTGCCCCACCCTTGCGAAGCAAGGATGGGGGAAGGATCGACTTTGCTGGGGACGGGACCGGGCAGAACCCCGCAGCAAGCGCCAACCCCCGTCCGCTAGCATCCTGTGGCACCGGTTTTCAACCGGTGGGAGTCGCCCCTCATCGCTCAGCGATCAAAACCCCCGAGCAGACGCACCTCCCACCGACAATCCAATCGGTCACGTCAAGTACGAGGGCAAGCCCGTTCATGGGCCCTACAACGTTGTACGACCCTCCACCGTGATATACCGGACCTCCAATGGGAAAAACACTTGACTGCTGTTCTCAATATTGCGAATATATAGGTGGTGAGGATGCCGCGAACCGAGGTCATCCTCTTCAAGGAGGACGACGGGCGTGTGCCCCTGGTCGAGTGGCTTGACTCGATTCCCAACAAGCCGCAGGCCAAGTGCGTGGCCGCCCTCGCCAGGCTCGAGGAGTTGGGTCACAAGTTACGTCGCCCCGAGGCGAACTACCTTCGCGACGACATCTACGAACTCCGCGTCCGCTTTCGGAGCCAGAACTACCGCATGCTCTACTTCTTTCACGGACAAAAGGTCGCGGTCGTGTCACACGGATGCACAAAAGATAAGCGCGTCCCAGCCAGGGAGATCGGCGCTGCCATCCACCGCAAGGAGCGTTTCGAGAAGGCCCCGAAAAAGCACAGCGAGCGTTTCGAGAAGGATTAGGGATCATGCCTGCACGACGAACAAAAACGCAAAAGCCTGCCTCCCCGGCACTAAAACACCTCTACGAGCGGTTCGTCGAGGGCGATGCGGACCAGGAAAACACCTATCAAGAACACCTGGCCAACGCCGAGATTGCTCGCAAGCTCCATGACCTGCGCCGGAAGGTAGGGCTGAGTCAACGGGAACTAGCCGAGCGGGTCGGCACCTCCGCGTCCGTCATCTGCCGCCTCGAGCGCGCCGACTACCAAGGCCATTCGCTCTCCATGCTGCAACGCATCGCGGCCGCACTCGATAAACGGGTCGAAATTCGTTTCGTCGCCGTCAAACCAAGACCGCAACCCGCCTGAGGGGGCGAACGGCAGTATGTGTCGATCTACCGGTAAGCTATGCCGCTTGCGTTTCCCGTTGCCGGAGGAATCACCATGAAACACATGGCTGCTGACCTTCGGTGGCTTGGTGTCCTGGCGCCCACAAGGACGGCTTGGGCTCATCGTGATTTGTTTCAATCAAAGTGAGACTGTTTGCGTCTCCGGATAAGTGACGTTTT
>JBHHVM010000080.1:0-10332 GCA_046754265.1 Phycisphaerae bacterium | reverse complement strand
GCTACGATCAGCGCGTCGTGTGCATTCATGCTGCCGGTAGCCACTCCGCCCAACGCGATCGTGTTCGGTTCAGGGAAGATACCGATGATCCGGATGGTCAAAACGGGGTTGATTATCAACCTGATCGGGGCGGTGCTGGTGACGGGCGTGTTTTACCTGGTGGCCAAGCCGGTGTTGGGGATTGAAGTTGGGGCGTTGCCTGGTTGGGCGGCAGGGTAGGGCTGATGTTACGTCGTTGACTCGACCTACGATCCGGCGGCGTCGGCTACGCGTCGGCAGTTACCCAGCAAACCAGGTAGTTGGTCCAGCGGCCAGACCGTGGCTGGGTCGGATTTGGCGTTTTCCGGGTCGTTGTGGACTTCGATGAACAGGGCGTGGGCTCCGGCGGCCACCGCGGCTGCGGCCAGGGTGGGGGTGAATTGTCGCTGGCCCGCGGTTTGGTGGCCTGCTCCGCCGGGTTGCTGGCAGGAGTGGGTGGCGTCGAAGACGACGGGGGCGAATTGGGCCATTCTGGGGATGGCGGTCATGTCGGTGACCAGGCGATTGTAGCCGAAGAAAGTGCCGCGTTCTGTCAGTAGAACGTTGGTATTGTCGGCCGAGCGGGCTTTGTTGACGGCGTGGCGCATCTCTTCGGGGGCCATGAACTGACCCTTTTTGACGTTGAGGCACTTGCCGGTTTGGGCGGCGGCCACGATCAAGTCGGTTTGGCGGCACAAGAAGGCGGGGATCTGGATGCAGTCGAGCACCTTTCCAGCCGGTTTGGCTTGTTCGGGTAGATGGATGTCGCTGAGGACGGGCAGGCCCAGTTCGGTTTGGACCTCGGCCAGGATGGCCAGGCCGTCGGAAAGGCCCGGGCCTCGGAAGCTGTCGATGCTGGTGCGGTTGGCCTTGTCGAAGCTGGCTTTGAAGATCAGGGGGATCTTCAACTTGGCGCAGATGCGTTTGATGTCGTCGGCCAGTCGAAGGGTGTGGTCGCGGGACTCGATCACGCAAGGGCCGGCGATCAGGGCGAGGGGTCGCCCCGGGCCGAGGGTCACGTCGGCGATTCGGGCAGTAAGGTTGGCCATGGCCTGGTACGGTAAATGTGAACGGTGGCGGCGTCAATGAACGGCGCCGGCCGTGAAAACTCCGATCAGGCAGCGACAAACCCGGCGGCGCTCAGCGCCGGGCTCCGGGCGCGGAGGTCGTCGGCCAGGTCGGCCAAACTGGCGAACGTGCATCGTGCGCCGGTGCGGGTCAACCGTGCTGGGCTGCATGGGCCGGTGGTGACCCCGACGGTAAAGAGGTCGGCCTCTTCGCAGGCCAGGATCATGCTGGCGCTGGAGACGACGCAAAGGGACTGATGATCCCCTTCGCTGAGCGTGCGGAGTTGATCGATGCGATAGCCACGGTCGGTTGACAGGGACTTCATGCGGGTGAAATGGATGGAGAGGTCGTGCTGGTCGAGCCGTTGCTGGCGGGCCTGGCGATTGGCGGCGGGGCTGATCAGGTTGCACTGGGCCAAGGCTGCCAGTTTGCGAAGCGCGTCACCTGACCCGTCGTGGGGTTGCATGTGGGCGATGACTTCGTCGGTTTCCAGGCATTGGTCATAGCGACGGCGGAACTCTCGGATTTTGAGGGGCTTGGCGCCGCGGACCAGTTGGCCGTCGGGGTCTCCGCGACGGACGGCGCGCCAGAAATCGACGGGTTCGATCCGGGCCAGTCCCAATTCCCGGCAGACGGTGGAGTAGGCGGCCCAATGGGCGGGTTGGACGTCCAGAACCGGGCCGTCGCACTCGATGATAAACCGCATGAGGTCTCCTCTGGGGGCAAATAAACCGGGGTGGGGGTCGAATACAAGTGCAGGCCCCGGCGTCGGGTGTCCAGCATAACGCCGGGACGACGGCCTGGGAACGGGCGGGCCCGGCGGTTCCAAACGCCGTGGAGCTTTGTAATGTTCCGGCTGGTGTTGGCGGGGTAGGCTTGAATGGACGCCGAAAACCGTGGCTGGGGCGTCGGGCTGATGGATGAAGGAGATGGTCATGAACGATCGCGGATTACGAGGACGCATGCAGGCGTTGGCCCCGCTATTGCTCCGATTGGGGGCGGCGGCGGTGCTGGCTGTCCACGGCATGGGGCAAGTTGGCGGAGTGATTCAGGGCGCTGCCCAAGAGCAGGTCGTAGCCGACGCCGAGGGCGTCAACGTGACGGCTGACTGGGGCACGCTGAAGGGTTTTGGCGAATTGGGCATCGCGGGTTTGCTGGTGGTGGGTTTGATGACGCGGCTGGTCACTGCCGGCATTCTGGCGGGGGCCGGTGTCTGGGCCAAGTCGGCCATCGTTGATGCCGACGGCGGAGCCTGGGCTGCGCTGACCCAATCGCCGGACTTGGCCCCGCTGGTGGTGATGCTGCTGGCGGTGGTGAGCTTGTCGCTGATGGTGTCGGGGTGTGGCAGCTTGGGCCTCGATGGCCGATTGTTTCGACGGAAAGTGACTCCGGAATCGGCGGAGGCGAACCTTTGAGGCGTCGCCGGGCCTGACGTGTCACGGGCCTGTCGATTCACGGCCCAAGCGGCTGGCGTCGCCCAGAAGGACGGTCGTGTCGGGATACTGCTCACGCCACTGGCCCAGGCTCATAATGGGCGGCTTGGCCATGAAGGGGAGTTTCTGGCCGCGGTGCTGGCCGCTGATGGCGTCGAAGGCGCTCTCCCCGAGCGGGTACCAGATGGACTCGGTCTGCCGGTCGTAGAGGACGAAGGTGTTGTTGTAAGTGTACCCCGTCGTGCCAAAAGTAGTCACTTTTCCGTTCAATTCTCGCCCGTAGACCACGGACAAACTGACCAGCGGTCACCAGCCGATGGTGATGGGCTTGCCGGCCACCGTGTCGTTGACCAATTCGTGGCGATTCATCAAATCGATGGGGTAGGCCCGGGCGTCTCCGTCCAGGACGAAGCCGATAACGCGGAGTTGGTCGACGGCGCCATAACGTTCAAACGTCCGGGCAAACAGACGGGGATCGTCGGCGGCGACAAAGACCGGCCGATCGATGGACGCGATGGAGTCTTTACCGATCCCAAACTGGAAGCTCTCGATATCCAGGGGTGAACCGGTCAAATCGAACCACTCGGCCTGTTCCGGGTCGCCGGTGCGGTCGCCTTGGGCCCAAAGGTATTGGTGATCTCCTTCGATGCGGACTTTTGGCGGTCGCTGGGCGGCGGGCGAGCTGGAGGGCAGGCCCCAGACGTGGGTGGTGTCGCGGATGGAGGAAACCAGGACACCGACCGACGCTGCGGCGGCGAGGGTTGCGGCCACGATGGTCAGTGGGTGAGGTTTTTTCCGGGGGGCTTTGGATGTCATTGAGTAGGGGTTCCTGTCCACAGGTTGAAAACCTGTGCCACATGCGCCGGTGTCCGGTTAGGTAACACCGGCGGGACCGACCCTATTCCAGTTTTTTGACGGACCGGCGAGAGGGGGCGCGCACGCTGAAACGGTCAGCTCAGGCCCAGTTGGAGCATGCCGCCGGCGCGGTGGGGGCACCTGTCGGTGTTGATGCAGGTCTCGGGCAGCACGAGCCGCTCGACGGGTCGTCCGTCGATGATGTGGGATTGGATGATTTCATCGACATCCGGGGGTTTGACGAATCCGTACCAGGTTTGCTCGGGGTAGACCACGACGGTGGGGCCATGCTCGCACTGGTCGAGGCACTGGGACTTGTTGGCCCGGACTTTCCCTTTCAAGCCGTGCTCGGCCAGCGATTGCTTGAAGGCTTCGGCGATGGCGGCGGCGTCTTTGGCGGCGCAGCAGCCGCGGGGGTGGCCCGCCTCGCGGTCGTTAATGCAGATGAAAATGTGACGATCGAACTTGGGCATGGATAGCGATTCATCCCCCGCATCGGGGGCGCTCACGTCAATTCAAACCCTTGGCCTTGTTCTGTACGGATTTCCAGGCGGCGGGGAGGTCGTCGGTACCGATGACGGTCTCCCAACCGGCGCCGGGGTGGGTCTTGATGGTCTCGAGGAGTTTGAGCTGTCGGGGAGAGAGATTGACGTCCGGGTCGGCCTTGAAGTGCAGGGCGGCGTTGACTCGCCCAGCCTGGAGTTCGGTCATCGGTAGATAGCGGTACGGGGTCTGGGCGAGATAGTACTTGGGTTGCTTGTCAATCTTGATGGGCTCGGTGGCCCGGAAAGCCTGGCGGGCGAGCGTGGCTGAGGCCAGGGCCTGTTGACCCTCGGTGCGGGCAAAGACCGTATCGGCGCATTTTTGGCTGCGGGCCTGTTTGAGCAGGTCGCCAAAGGCGATGGTGTGGGGGTCAAAGTGGACCTCCACGACTTCGAGCTGGTTCAAGAAGCCGGGGCGGGTGTGGACGACGCCGGGGATTTTGCCGAGCGTCGCTTCGCCCTCCCAGAAACAGTGCATGGCGAAGGTGGCGGTTTCGAGCTCGGAAGGTTTGACGGCCGATTCTTCGGCGAGCAGGTCAAGGTAGCGCGGGACATCGGCCTTGGTCTTGTGGAGCGCCTTCACCATAGCTTTGGCCAGGGCGCCGATGCTGTAGTCGTCAGCCAGCCGGGGGATCAGCGGGCTTTTGTCCGGGTTGATGATGCGGATCACGGGGTTATTCCAGGCGGGTTCACCGAAGGACTTGAGCAGGCGTTCGTCGTCGCCTTTGATGTTGTTGTAGACGGCCACTGGGACCAGGAGGGTTTCGGCCGCTTCAACGATGAGAGGGTGGCTTAGGACTTTTTTTCCGTAGTTCACGCACGTGCCACAGCCGGGAACTTCGTCGAACAGGACCAAAAGCGGGCGCTGATTGGCCTTGGCTTCGGCGACGGCCCGGTCGAAGTTTCGCAACCAGCCGATCGTGCCCAGTTCGACGGGAGGGTCGCCGGCCAAGGTCCTGGGCGGTGCAACGCCGGCCAGAAGACACACGGCCGATATGACGGGGACCGATTTGTGAAGACGTGTTGGGTTCATCGCGTATTCCTGAATAGCTTTCGACCGGTGGCCCGCCGGTACCGCATTATAGCGAGCCGGAAGTGTTTTGGCACGCGCCTTCACAGGTTGGAAACCTGTGCTACAGGCTATGGGCGGGCGTTGATGGCTCCGCTGGCGGCTCCGCTGGTGGTCTCTTCGGCGATCTCGTTGACGGTACCGTAGCGGCGTTCCCGATTGGCGTAGTCCTGGATGGCCTGGTTGAGGTGCTCGATGGTGAAATCGGGCCAAAGGGCGTCGCAGAACCATAGCTCGGCATAGCTGATCTGCCAGAGAAGGAAGTTGCTGATGCGCTGCTCGGCTGCGGTGCGGATAAGCAGGTCGGGATCGGGCAGGCCGGCCGTGTAGAGCTTGTCGCTGATGAGGCGGTCGTCGATGTCATCGAGTGTCAGGCGGCCCTCCCGGACATCGGCCGCGATGGTCTTGACGGCGTCGACGAGTTCCCGGCGAGAACCGTAATTCAACGCCAGGCAAAGTTTCAGGCCCGTGTTCTCGGCGGAGGCCTGGATAGTGCGGTCCATTTCAGCCAGGACCTTGTCGGGTAGACCTTCGCGACGGCCGATGTGGACCATGCGGATGTTGTTGTCCATGATCTCGCCGCGCTCGGCGATGAGATAATGGCGATAGAGCTTCATCAGGAAGTTGACCTCAGCCCGGGGGCGCTTCCAGTTTTCGGAACTGAAGCTGTAGAGGGTCAGGGCTTCGATACCCAGTTGGGCGCAATGGGTGACGACGGCCCGGACGGTCTTGGCGCCCTGGTCGTGGCCGCGGATTCGGGCCAGGCTCTGCTTGCGGGCCCAGCGTCCATTGCCGTCCATGATGATGGCGATGTGCCGGGGAAGTTGGTCGCGGTCCAGGCCCAGAACTTCGTGGGGGTCGAGCGTCGGTTGGGGCATAGGCGTTAGTCTAAAGTCGAAAGTCGAAAATCGAAAGTCGAAAACCGAAACGGCCCGGGCTACGAAGGCTCAAGGTGCAAAGGCGGACCATCGAGCTTCACCGGTTGGAAACCGGTGCCACATCAGGGTCTGTGCCCGGTCGGGGCCTACGCTGATGAGGGTGATGGGGGCGCCGATCAGGTCCTGAATCCGTTGGACGTAGGCCATGGCTGGGGCTGGCAGGTCGTCGACCCCGGTGCATTTGCGTAGATCGCCGGTCCAACCGGGCAACATTTCGACCACCGGTTCGAGGGTTTGGGCCAGGTGAATGCCTGCGGGCAGGGCATCGAGCGTGCGGCCATCGGGGGCGCGGTAGGCGGTGCAGATGCCGACCTGGTCGAGGCCTGCCAGAGTATCGAGATGCATTAAGGCGACCTCGGTGATGCCGCCGAGCATGACGCTGCGCCGGACGGCGGCGGCGTCGAACCAGCCACACCGACGGGGCCTACCCGTGGTGGTTCCGTATTCGTGGCCGGTTTCACGGATGCGGTCGCCGATGGCGTCGGACAATTCGGACGGGAAGGGGCCGGCGCCGACGCGCGTGGCGTAGGCCTTGGTGACGCCGACGATGTGCCGCAGGTATTTGGCCGGAACGCCCGCGCCGGGCCAGATGCCCCACGGGCCCGTGCTGCTGGACGTGACGTAGGGGAAGGTGCCGTGGTCGATGTCCAGCAACATGCCGTTGGCCCCCTCGAAGAGCAGGCGTTGGCCTTGGCCGATGGCGTTGTGGAGCAGGGCGGTGGTGTCGCAGATGCAATCGCGCAGGCGGTCGGCTGCGGCCAGCAACGGTTCCGTGATGGATTCGGGGCAGAAGTTCGGGTCGTGGCTGAAGGTAGCCTGAAAGGCGTCCCGCTTGGCATGGATGACGGCGTGCAGTTTGTCGGCCAGACGGGTCTTGTCCAGCAGGTCGCCCATCCGGATGGCTGGGCTGCGACGGGCCTTGTCGGCGTAACAGGGCCCAATTCCCCGGACGGTGGTGCCGATCCGTGAAGGCAGGTCTTGGTTTTTCGATTTTCGACTTTCGACTTTCGACTTTCCGAGGGCGTCGCCCTCGGTCAGACGGTCTTCGATCTGGTGGTATTCGGTGACCACGTGGGCCCGGTCGCTGATTCTTAGTCGATCGATGACGTTCAGGCCTCGCTCGGCAAGGGCATCGATTTCTTGGAGGAGGGTGAGCGGATCGACGACCACGCCGGGCCCGATGACGCCGAGAACGGACGGATGGAGCACGCCGGAAGGCAGCAGGTGCAGGGCAAACGTCTGCTCGCCGACGCATACCGTGTGGCCTGCGTTGGCGCCGCCGTTGTAGCGAACCACCAAGTCGCAGTGCGGGCTCAGCAGGTCAACGATCTTGCCTTTGCCTTCGTCTCCCCAGCAAAGACCTGCTACAGCGGTGTGGGGGCAGTTGGTTTCGTCCATGAGGGAGCTAGGCAACAAGGCAACGGGCCAACCCTGCGGACGCTAGCGGTGGGGCTGGGCGGTGTCAAGCGATGGTCAAAGCGGTCCTGGCTGTGGCGTCTTTTTGTCGCCCAAAGGATTCGACGGCGCGTTGGATGCGTTGCTCGGCTTTGAGGATGTCGTGGCGGCGGATGACGTTGACGCGATCGGCCAGGGGTCGAAGGTCGTCGAGGGTCAATAAGGTGGTGTTGTGATGGTCGGCCAACGAGGGGTCGATATTTCGGGGCACGGCCAAGTCGATGAGGAGTTTGCGGCCAAGGTGCGCGGGATGAAGCATCCCGGGGTAAACGTCCGGCGTCAGGATGGGTTCGGGGGCGGCTGTAGTACTGATGACAACCTGGGCTGTGGATAGGGCGATGGTCAACTGGTCGTATGGAACGGCGTCGGCGGCGTGGCGACGGGCGAGTTTGGCGGCGTGTCGTGCATTGCGATTGGTCAGTATCAGGCGGGCGGGAGGGATCCGACAGAGTTCAGCCAGGACGGAGGTGGCCACCCGACCGGCGCCGATGACCAGCACGATGGTTTGATTCCACGGTGCGGTGATTTGGCGAGCGTGCTGGACAGCCAAGCTGCCCAGGCTTTGGGATTGCAGGGTCGAGGGCAGGGCGTTACGGGCCAGGGTCAGGGCTTGGCGGACGCATTGAGACAGGTAATCGAGGGCCAACGAGGGTCGGGAGGTTGTGCGGGTCAGATCGATGGCCCGGCCAACCTGGTGGGCGATTCCGGGGTCGCCGACCAGCATGGAATCGAGAGAGGCAGCCACGCGGCAGAGGTGGCCCAGGGCGTCGGCATCGTGGTGATGGTAGAGGCGGGGCTGCAATTGGCCGGGGGCAAGATGGGCGGCGGCGGCGATGAGGGCAGTCAATTGGGCGAGCGTGGGATGGGCGCAGCCAGGGGCGGCGATGTAGATCTCGAAGCGGTTGCAGGTGGAGAGGATCAGGCCAGCGGTGCCTGGAAAGTCGCGGTGGAAGGCGGCAAGGGTAGCCTGGCCACGATCGTCGTCCAAGGCCAGTCGTTCGCGTGTGGCGATGGGGGCTGTGCGGTGGTTACAGCCGACGACGGCCAGGGTCAGCGGGGCCGTGGCTTGCCCGGGTGTGATCGTGCCGAGGATCATGGCGGGGCATTGTAGTGTTGGGGTTGGGGATCGGCGAGTTGTTGGGGTCCGCACAGCGGACCCTACGTTGTGGGGCGGGGGCTGGGAGGGTAGACTACTTGGCCCGTTGGAGCGGGTTCTGAGTTTGTTAAGCGAGAGATGACCATGCCGCGAAAAGTCGAAGGCCAATTGACGGTGCAAGGGCAGCGCTTCGCCCTGGTATGCGGCCGATTTAACGGGTTTGTGACCTCGAAGTTGGCGGATGGTGCTGTGGACGCACTGCTGCGGCACGGTTGCCGCGACGAGGACATTACCGTGGTGTGGGTCCCCGGGGCGTTTGAGATTCCGCCGGCCGCCAAGAAGGCAGCCGGGAGCGGTCGATTCGACGCGGTGGTCTGTTTGGGGTGCGTGATTCGAGGGCAGACTCCGCACTTTGAGTACATTGCCTCTGAAGTGACCAAGGGGGTGGCCCAGGTGGGCATGGACAGTGGGATCCCGGTGACGTTTGGGGTGATTACGGCGGACACGTTGGAGCAGGCCATCGAACGTGCGGGGGCCAAGGCGGGCAATAAGGGCGCAGATGCCGCGGTGGCGGCGATCGAATTGTGCAACCTTTACCAGGCCCTGGATAAGGCCCACCCCAAGGACCGGTAAACACTGTGAAGCCGGATCGACATCAGGCCCGTATCCTGGCCATGCAGATGCTCTGCCAGCTTGACGCCCAGGGTGACGAAGCCCTGACTCAGCTTGACACTTTTCTGGAAGAATCCCAAGCTTGCCCGGATACCTGTGAATATGCCGGGGACCTGGTGCGCCGGTGCTGGGGGGGGCGCGTCGAATCGCAAGGGCGGATTCAATCGCAACTGGTTAACTGGGAACTGGAACGACTTTCTCCGGTCGAGCGGAACGTGATACGTGTCGGGTTGGCCGAGCTGTCCGACGGTGCGGTTCCGCCCAAAGTGGTCATTAACGAGGCGGTCGAGATCGCCCGGGAGTATGGGACGGCTGAGTCGGGCCGGTTCGTCAATGGCGTTTTGGATGGGTTGTGGAAGGCAAATGAGAATTGAGAATGGAGAACACGGCAAAAGCACCTGCTGAACGCTGAAAGCTGATGGCTGATTATCATGGGACTGTTTGAGCATATTCGGAAGGGGTTGGCCCGGACTCGGGCCAAGATCGCATCGGGTCTGGCCAGCGTGCTGACGGTGGGGCGGAAGGTGGATCAAGCCCTGCTGGAGGAGCTTCGGGACACGCTGTTGATGTCGGACGTGGGGCCCGGGACGGTGGACAAGCTGATCGCGTCATTGGAATCGGCTTGGAAGCGGGGCAAGGTCACCGAGGCCCAGGACGTGCGGGCTTGTCTCAAGGAGCAGATCATCGCCATGTGGCCCGAGGCGGACCGGCAACTGCACTTCGCCGAGAGCGGGCCAACCGTGATTCTGGTGGCCGGGATCAATGGGGCCGGTAAGACGACCAGCGTGGCCAAGCTGGGTCACTATTTGACGGGGCAAGGCCATAAGGTGGTGTTGGGGGCGTGCGACACCTATCGGGCGGCCGCTGTGGAACAGTTATCGATCTGGTCCGAACGCATAGGCGTCCAGATTGTCAAGCACCAACAGGATGCCGATCCCGGGGCGGTTGCTTATGACGCTTGTGAGGCGGCGGTGGCCCGCAAGGCGGACGTGTTGTTGATCGACACAGCGGGGCGCCTGCACACCCAGGATCACTTGATGCGCGAGCTGGGTAAGATCCAGAAAGTGGTGGAGCGGAAGATCCCCGGGGCGCCGCACGAGGTGTTGCTGGTGTTGGACGCGACCATCGGGCAGAACGCGGTGAATCAGGCCAAGATGTTTTCGGAACACGTCAAGGTGACCGGTCT
>JBHHVM010000079.1:0-10391 GCA_046754265.1 Phycisphaerae bacterium | reverse complement strand
TGGTTTACAGGGATCGGATGCGGTTTGCATGGTCTTGCCCGGTGGGTCGAACGCCTGAGCGTAACGCTGCCCGGTGCTGCCGTCAACTTCCGTGCGAAGTGGCCGCGGAGACGCGGGGACCTGCCCCGGGAATCGCGGCGTGTTGATGACCGGCTCGCCTTCGGCTCGGCGCTAAACGGCGTGTGGGTTGGCCATCGTCCTTGACGGGGTTGGGGGTCACTTTATAATCGCTGCCCCAGACGGGCGTTGCCGTAATTGGCGAGGCAACGGCCCGGCGAGCGCCGCGGTGTTCGTATCAGTTCTTGATTCGCAAAGTTGCGAGGTTGATGGTGGGTAGCGCCCAAGCAGGCGGCTGGTCGGAGCGTCATTACTTTCTACTTCGTCGTCTTCATTCGCTGGCCGGTCTGGTGCCGGTGGGCGTCTTCGTCACTTTTCATCTCCTCATCAACTCCACCATCGTCTCGGGCGGGCAGGCCTTCCAGACCGGCGTGGACCAGATACACCTGCTGGGCAAGTTGGGCATGCTCGAAGTGGTCGAAATCTTCGGCATCTTCCTGCCCATGCTTTTCCATGCCGTCCTGGGCGTCAAGATTTGGCTGGAAGGCACCCCGACGGTGGGCCAGTATCGCTACGGCGGGAACCTGCGCTACACCCTGCAGCGCATCACCGGCGTGGCGGGCTTTGCGTTTATTCTCATCCACCTTTGGCACATGCATTGGCTGGGCAAACCGTTTGGCGGGGGTCATTTCGATCCGCACCGGGCGGCCGAGACGGCCTCAGCCGCGATGCAGTCGGGCTGGTGGTATGCCCCCATTTATGTCATCGGCGTGTTGTGCGTGGTCTATCACCTGGCCAATGGGATATGGACGTCGCTAATCACCTGGGGCATTACCGTCGGGCCCGGGGCCCAGCGGAAAGCGGGTTGGGTTTGTGCGGCCTTCGGCGTGATCGTGGGTTTGGCGGGATTGTCAGCCGTTCGCGGGTTCCGCACCTTTGACGTGGCTGGGGCGACGGTTGAGCAGGTTGAGGATTCTGGTCATTGATTTGTTGGGTTGGTCCGCGCGAACTGAAGTTCGCGGCTCGTGGGGGTTGGACCCGTCGCTGATGGAATAGTCGTATGGCAAAACAGAATGTGGTGGTGATCGGCGGCGGACTGGCCGGGTTGGCTTGCACCATGCGCCTGGCAGAGGCCGGCGTGGGGGTGCAACTGGTCAGCCTGGTGCCCGTCAAGCGATCGCACAGCGTCTGCGCCCAAGGGGGGATCAACTCGGTCAACGCCCTGACCCGCCAGGAAGGCGACACCGAATGGAAGCACCTGGATGATACGGTCTACGGCGGGGATTTCCTGGCCAATCAGCCGCCGATCAAGGAGATGTGCGACTGGGGCCCGCGGATCATCGACCTGTTGGACCGCATGGGGGTGCCCTTTAACCGCACGCCGGAGGGTTTTAGGGACCAGCGGCGTTTTGGCGGCACGCTCTACAAGCGCACGGCGTTTGCCGGGGCGACTACCGGCCAACAACTGATCTATGCCTTGGACGAGCAGGTCCGGCGCTGGGAATCTCAGGGGTTGGTCGAAAAGTTCGAGTATTACGATTTTCTGGGGCCGGTGCTGGATGATTCGGGGCGGTGCCGCGGCGCTGTCATTCAGAACCTGTTCGACATGAAGATGCGATCGTTGCCGGCCGACGCCGTCGTGCTGGCCACCGGCGGGTGCGGGCTGATCTTCGGGCGATCCACCATGTCGATGGTGTGTGCCGGGTCGGCCAGTGGCCGGGCCTTTCGGGCGGGGGTCCACTACGCCAACGGTGAATTCATTCAGGTCCACCCCACCGCCATTCCCGGCACCGACAAGCTGCGCTTGATGAGCGAAAGCGCCCGGGGTGAAGGCGGGCGGGTGTGGGTGCCACGGAAGCCGGCCGACGGACGCGATCCGCGCGAAATCCCCCCGTCGGAGCGTTATTACTTCCTGGAGGAACGCTACCCCACCTACGGCAATCTGGTTCCGCGCGACATCGCCACGCGGGAGATATTCAGCGTCTGCGTCGAGGAAGGCCTGAGCGTGGAAAAGGGCCAGTTGTGCGTGTATCTGGACGTCACCGAGTTGCCGGCGGAGACCTTGCACAAGCTGGACGGCATCCTGGAAATTTACGAAAAATTCCAGGGCGTCGACCCGCGGGTGGTGCCCATGAAGATTTTTCCGGCGGTTCACTATTCCATGGGCGGGTTGTGGTGCGACTTCGAGAAGGACGAGAACACCGGCGGCCTGGTGGCCGGCTCGCCGCGCAACCATCAAACCAACGTGCCCGGGCTATACGCCATCGGCGAGGTGGACTATCAATACCACGGCGCCAACCGGCTGGGGGCCAATTCGCTGCTGAGCTGTATTTTCTCCGGGCTGTTTGCCGCCCCCTGCATCTGCAACTACATGTCCAATCTGAACGAGTCAGCCGGTCAATTGCCCGGGACGACGTTCGATCGGGCGGTGACGGGCCACCAGGCCCGCTATGACGCCCTGATCCATCGCAACGGACCCGAGAACCCCTACCAGATTCACAAAGAGCTTGGCGACACGATGACGCGCAACGTCACCGTGGTGCGGCACAACGATGCCCTGACCCAAACGGTGGAAAAAATCGCCGAGCTTCACGACCGCTATCAGCGGATCAGCCTGGACGATGCGGGGAGTTGGTCGAATCAGAACCTGATGTTCGCAGCCGCGTTGGACGATATGCTGACGTTGGCCAGGGTGATCGCCCAGGGGGCCCTGCAACGGAATGAGTGCCGCGGGGCCCACGAAAAGCCCGAATTCAAGATTCCCTCGCCCGATGCCACCGACCCGGGCGAGTTGAAACGCCAGGCCCAGGCCTGGTGCAAAGCGTTTAAGGAAAAAAACGACAAGTGGTTAAAGACCACCGTGGCCCAATACAGCCCCGACGGTCCCAAGCTGAGTTACCGGGCGGTGGATTTGTCGCTGGTCCCGGTACGACCCCGGACCTACGGGCTCAAAGGGGCCGAGATCATCGAGCAGGTCTGGAGCGACATGCAGCGGTCGGAATCGACCGCAGATCCCAAGGGAGTCGCCGCCGGCGCCTCGAAGGGTTAGCAGGCCAGCCAGACGTTTCAAAGGACTCGCACCCCATGCCGTCAACGATTCTCGTTCAGGTGCAGCGACAGGATGGGCCCGACAGCCCCGCACGCAGTGAATCCTTCGAGGTGACCTATGAACCGGGCATGAACTGCACCACCCTCCTGCAGCGCATCGCCGCCCACCCGGTGAACACCAAAGGCCTGCGTTCCACGCCGGTCTCTTACGACGCCTGTTGCCTGGAGGAAGTGTGCGGGGCCTGCACCATGGTGGTCAACGGCAAGGTCCAGCAAGCCTGCACCGCACTGGTGGATGATCTGCTGGCCGACGACCCCGAATCCATCCACCTGGCCCCCATGAAAAAGTTCCCCAAGGTGCGGGACCTGTTGGTGGACCGGTCGCGGATGTTCCAGGCCCTCAAGAAAGTCCATGCCTGGGTGCAACTGGACGACTATTCGGACCGGGGCCCATCGCCGAAGATCACCCCGGCTTCTCAAGAGTCCGCCTATCCATTGTCGCGCTGCATGACCTGCGGCTGTTGTGTCGAAGCCTGTCCTCAGTTCAACGACAAGACCGATTTCTTGGGCCCCCAGGCGATCAGCCAGGCCATTTTGTTCAACGAGCATCCCGTGGGGGCCTTGACCGCCGACGTGCGGCTGGACGTGTTGGCCGGTGCCGGCGGGATTGCCGATTGCGGCAACGCCCAGGCCTGTGTGCAGGTTTGCCCCAAGGACATTCCCCTGACCGAATCGCTGGCCAAGGCGGGTCGGGCCACCACCCTTCATGCCATACGGCGATGGCTGGGCAGGTAATGGCCATCCCCGCCAATTCGCTTGCACCAGATCGTGGTTCCCTTATCGCCAGTCACCTGTGGGTTGTCCTGGCCGGCGTTGTTTTCGGCCTGTTGGCCGCGACGGGTCGGGCAAAGGCCATCGACCCGGACAACCCGCCGATGGGGCTGTTCTCAGACGAATGGCTGGTCATCCGGTTGGCCGACCAGCAGGCGGGCTATGCCCACACCACCCTGTCGCGCGAAGGCGACCAGGTCATCGCCCGAACGGTGACGGTGGTGTCCATGCGCCGGGGCCAAGCCGAGCTGCGCATCGACGTCATGGAATCCTCCACCGAGACGGTCTCCGGCAAGCCGATCTCGTTTGAATCCGTCCAGCGCATGGCGGCCATGACCACCACGGTGAAAGGCCAAGTCCGCGACGGGCAGGTGCATATCGAGAAATCGCAATTCGGCATGACCCAATCCATGACCGTGCCCTATCCGGAAGGGGCCTTGATGGGTTGGGGGTTGTTCGCCGAGCAACTTCGCCGCGGGTTGGCCGAGGGGCTTGCCTATCAGGTCAGCGCCTACATGCCCTCGCTTCGGCTCGACGGGGCGGTCGCCGCCGGGATCGTCATCGGCGGCAAGGAGACCATCGAGTTGCTGGACGGGCCAGCCCAGGGCGTCCGCGTGAAAACCACCATGTCGTCCCCCAGCGGCACGATGGAGATGACCGGCTGGATCGATGCCGAGGGCAACGTTCTCAAGACCCAACTGGAAATGATGGGCTTGACCTTTGAGATGATCCGGTCGGACAAAGCGACAGCCACCGCCCAATTGGAAGCCCCGGAGATCCTCTTCGATTCGCTGGTCAAGAGCGATCGCCGCATCGATCGCCACCAGGCCCGGCGAATTACCTATCGGCTCAGCACGGTGGATGGGGGCGCCGAATTGCCCACCCTCCCCGAGACCGGCCTGCAAAAACCCAAGCCGGGCCCGGATGGCCGAGTGCAACTGACGGTCACCCGGCAGGATCACGCCCGACTCCGTGACGCATCACAATCCAATGCAAAGGATCCCGCCAGCGAGGCGTTGAAGCCATACCTGGCCAGCAACCTGTGGATCAACAGCGACGACCCGCAAGTCCAAGCCATGGCCAAGACGGCTGGGGGTGACGCCGACGGCTCCTACGCGTTGGCCGACAACCTGCGGCGCTACGTCAGCCGGGTCATCGAGGAGAAAAACCTCAACGTGGGCTTCGCCTCCGCCAGCGAGGTTTGCCGCAACAAGCAGGGCGACTGTAGCGAACATGCCGTGCTTTTGGCTGCCCTGGGCCGAGCCCGGCAGTTGCCGTCCAGAGTGGTGGTGGGGCTGGTTTATGTGCCCACGTTCGGCGGGGCCCGCGACGTCTTCGGGTTTCACATGTGGACCCAGTTTCATCTGGGCGGTCAATGGGTCGATTTTGACGCCGCCCAGAACGAGTCGGACTGCAACCCCACGCACATCGCCCTGGCCACGTCCTCGTTGCAGAACGCCGCCCTTGGGGAAATGGCCTTTTCGCTGATCAACGTCATCGGGCGGTTGAAAATCGAAGTGCTCGATGCCGATCCGCCGACCGCACTGTCCAGCTTGGGGGCAGCCTCCAAACGGTGAATGGACGAGTGTGGCACCGGTTTCTAACCGGTGAGTAGGGATGTGCCGATCGGCCTACCCCCCGCATTGACTGGACACGCCCCACCGACTAAACATCGGGCTGGCACGGGATTCTTGACTCCATGATCTGGGGGACTGACATGAAGCGGGCAGGGCGTTGGCTTATCGCGGTGAGTTTGCTGAGTTTGAGTGGCGGTTGGAGCGGCTGCAATACCACCGGTGCCGGAGGGGGCGGCGGGGGCGGCGGCAGCGCTGATACAGGTGGGACCGGCGGTCAAGACCAAGACCCCCTGCCGGATTTTCAACTCGGGGCCGGCAACGATTCCCTGGACGCCGATGTCGCCGCCATCACCGCGGCCGACAATCAGGCGCTGGCTTGTGCGAATCAGGACCTTGTATTCACCGAACAGGACGTGCTCTCAGCCCTGAAGCAGGGATACGTCGCCGACGACACGCTCGAAATGGATTTCCCTGAATTCGTGGCTGACCTGGTCGATCCCGAGCAGGCCAAGGCCAATGAGATTTGCGACACGACCCTGGACAACGCCTCGGAGGAGTTGCTGACCTGGATTCAACGTTTGACCGACTCCCGCAACGAGGGTGCGACCTGTTTGGGCGAGCCGGCCACGCTGACCAACGAAAACTCCTTACTCCTGCTCAAAACCGAATACCTGACCAAGTCGGTCCGCCTCTATTCGACGTTGCTCAGCTTTGCGGAGGTGTTCGTGCCCGATGTGGAGCAAACCGTTGCCGGGCTGACTTGCACGGGCCAGTAGCACGTCAAATCGAACGAACGCCGGCGGTGACGGCCCCGGCCGCCACTGTCGGATGGGCGGGTCGATGCCCCGCCCTGCTTCTTGGTGTCCCCATGTTGGTTGGAAAAACGGTATCTCTTCGGCCCGTTGAAAGCGGCGATGCCGAGTTGATTCATCGCTGGTCGAACGATCCGCAGATGATCGACGGGGCAGCCTCGCGCTGGCCTGTTCGGCGAACCGAGATCCAGGAGCGTTGCCAAAAAAAGCCCAACCACGACAAGGGCGGCGAATTCCTGGTGCTGGCCCACGACTCGGCCGGCAGTGCCAACGAGGGTGTTATCGTCGGGCAAATCTCCTTCGGGCTGCCCTCCAGAATGCCCATGCTGCGCTGCTATGAGATTGGCTTTGCCGTCGCTCCCGAATATCGGCGGAAGGGGTATGCCGCGATGGCTGGGCGGTTGCTGGTCAATAAGCTGTTTAGCGCCACCCAAACCAACCGCATCCAAGCCCATTGCCGGGCGGACAACGCCGCCTCCAAGGCCGTGATGGAATCGATCGGCATGAAGGCCGAGGGCGTGCTGCGCGGATACGCCTACGTCGGCGGGCTGTACGTGGACGTGCTGATCTGTTCGATACTGCGAGCCGAATGGGGCGACTCGCAAGTCTACGGCAAGCGCTTTGACGGGCTATAGAGGGTCAATCTCTGGCACCGAGTCACGCATTTCCGGACGTCGCCTCGAATGAGTTGAGGTTATCGGAACTGCAATCGAGGCAGAGAAGGCGAAAAACCCGAATCATGGGATGAAACGTTGAATGGTGGTTTTGGATGTGAAGGGCCTTGTGGTACAATGCGACCGATGAAAGCCAAGAGATCAAGCTATTGGATGGTCGTTCTTGTCGGCGGCACTTTGGCCGGCTCCGCCTGGGCAGAGACTCCGTTGTCGAGAGCAGCCAAGGCCGGCGCCGGGCCTTTGGTGGTTCTGGGGCATGATGCCCCGCACATGCCGGGCCATCCCCGGGTGCTTCCGCCGGCCATGCCTCTGCGCGAAACTCCCGAACCCGCCCCACCGGTGCCAACGCCTGTCGTTTCGAGCGAGACGGTCACCCAACCGGCAGCCCCACTCGGACCATTGGCCGTGGTCGCAGCCCGGCACGGTGCAACCCCCAGAGTTCAACGGCCCAATTGGAAGTACATCCCCAAGCGCACCTGGCGCTACCGCCCCGCCAGGCGCACCGCCTTCCGCCCCATCCGCCACGCAAACTATCGACCCAAACGATCCTTTACCTACCATCCCCGACAATAGGGGCTGACCCCACGAGCCGGCTGGGGCGAGATTCCCATCTCGCCCCCGTTATGGCGGGTTTCCCATCTCGCAGCCTGGCCGGGATGCTCCCACATCCGGCAAGCCGTGGCCGGGTCAATCGGAGCCTTGGCCGGCCAATGGCGCGGTAGTGGACGGCATCGAGTGTCTCATGGCGTCACCGCCGAAGAACGATTGGAGCACAGCCTGGGCGGGTTTGTTCCTGGGCGTATAATGGTGGTCGTCCGCCCCGCCGGGTGAGGGCGTCCATTCCCAAAAGATCAATCCAGCCACCTGGGGCTGACCGGACCAGGCCTTGATAAACGCCTCGTAGTTGGCGGCCTGCTCGGCATGGCCGGCCGGGGTGGCCTGGTCGGAATGGTAGTAGTTCCACGGAACCGTCGAACAGCCTTCCTGGCTGCACCAACCCACTTCGGTGAACAGCAGCGGGCGATCGACCCGGGCCTGCCACTTCAAGATGCGCTCGCGAATCGGTTCCCAGGCCTTTTCGAGTTGCTCAGCCGAGGGGTTGGGCTTTTTGGAGCGGTTCAGGTTGTAATAGGTGGTCATCCCGATCAGGTCCAGGTCGCTCCAGAACCGGATGCCCTTGTAGTGGTCCCAATTGGCCGAGTAAGCCAGCTTGCCGGCATACACACTCCGCACCTGCCGGATTAACTCTCGCCAGAACGCGGTGTGCTTTTCAGCGCTGACCAGTTCCGAACCCACCACCAGCACATCGACCTGACCTCGTTGGGCCAACCGGGCAAAGCGCATCACCAAAGCGGTGTATTGCTCGAACCAGGCCTTCCAACTCACCGGGGCGATCTTGCCGCGCCAGGCCCCTTCCCGCGGATCGGCCAGCAGCACCTTGGGCATCAACACCACGCCCAAGCCACGCCGTTTGGCAATCGCAAACAGCTCGAGCCATTGCTCGTCCGGCGGAGTAACAGCCCGATCGTGCGAAATAATCACCGAGTCGATGTCATCCTGGTAGCCGTCGGCGCTGAGCAGAACGGTGTCGGCCCCCAGATCGGCCACCTCCTCGATCAACCGGCCGAAAACCCCCACGGCGTCATCCCGACCGTGGACCTGGATGGCCACCCCTCGGTATTGGGCGGGCCGTTCGGACGGTGCCAAGTGCATGTCATCCGGTCCATCGGCCTGCAAGCACAAGACCGGAAGCGCCAACGACCCGAGCCCAGCCAGCAGCATCGGCAAGCGCCTACCTCGACGGAACGTCCTGTGGGTTGATCTGACCAGCACCGAACTCACCGGATTAGCCGGACTTGCTCTTAAGGAACCCAACGCTGGAGGCGAAGAACTTTTCGGATTCAGGGTCGGCGCCCTCGCCGGCCTCCTCCTCCTCCAGGTCCTGCAGGTTGGCCAGGCACATGGGGCAGGCCACCACGTCCAGATGAAACTGGGTATAGGATAGCCAAGGCTCATCCAACACGCCCAGCAGATGGGCTTGCAGCGTGCTGCGCTTCAGGCAGGTCAGCCGGCGCTCTCGCCAGACCCGGGCCACGGTCACTTCGGCGTTGTGCTCGTTGAGAGCAGCCTGGTCGGATTCGTCGGCTTGGCCCAGGAACTTCTGCAGCTTTTGGATGGCCCGAAACTTGACACCAGCCACAGCTTTTTGATCCATCTCCAACAACTGGGCCACTTGAAGATTACGCCAGCCTGCATAAAAGACCAGCTCGATGACCTGCAAGTCGTCGAACGCTGCCCGGTCGCGCAACTCGTGAATCAGCCGGCGCAAGACGTCGGCCAGCATGGATTCCTGGGTGCGGGCAGCCTCGGCCTTGGCAGCGGCGCCGCTGGGCGTCTCGCCGCTTTCCGGGGTGATCTGCTCCCACCAATCGTCGTCGTCGGAGGGCGGGTTAATGGCTTCGATCTTCTTGCTGCGAAGCTGATCGTACAGCTTGTAGCGCAGAATGGTGAACAGATAGGTTTCCAGCGATCGAGCCGAGTCGTAGTGGGCCAGGGATTGGGTGAAACCGATAAAAGCCTCTTGCACCAGGTCCTCTGCATCGGCGAATCGCGCGGTTCGGGCCCGGGCGAAAGCGACCAGCCGGCCCTGATAGCGTTCGATCAACTGGCGCCAGGCTTGTTGATCGCCCCGCCTGATCTGTTCGACCAGGTATTCGTCGGCCCCGCCGCTTTCCATGCACCTGTCACCGCCAAAAGCTACGCCCCTGCTGATCGAGGTGCATGATACGCCGAGAGTCGGCGCTTCGCTAGAACTGAGGTGCCAGGTTGACCAGCAAAGCACAAATCCCGACAAAGGCCGCCACCGAGAAAAACCGCAGCCTCCACGTGAATTGCCCCCGCGTCCCTGCATCGACGAACAGATAGGCCAGGTAGACCATCACGCCCAGGGCCAAGGCGCTGACCGCGGTCCAGGCGCCCGGAATGTCGCCCCGGGCAGGGTTGCGGATCGGCGCCGCCCATCCAGGCGCCTCCACCAGAGACGTGGATTCAATCGAAACCGAGCGCCCGGGGTCCACTCGCACAACTCCTGTATCGAACACCCATCCTTCGCCGGGCAAGTCGTCGTCGCCGAACCTCGATTCGAAAACGTGGGTCGTAATTCCGGACATCGCTTCGGAGCGGGCGTCGATGGCCACAACGTGCTGCTGGACTGCCGCCCGGCGCGACGCGTGGTTGGTAATCAGGAAGGCTGCGGCGCCCATGAGCACCACAAGCGGAGCGAGCAGGAGCCAGCGGCGCCGTCCCCCGCGTAGCACGCTGCCGATGAGCAACACGCCGACCAGGGCAGCCATCAACAACCAAAACCGCGGGACGAAACCTATTTGACTACC
>JBHHVM010000078.1:0-10452 GCA_046754265.1 Phycisphaerae bacterium | reverse complement strand
ACCCCCAGCAACCCCACCATCAGCAGGCAACTGAACGCAAGTTGACTTCCCGCCAAGAACTCGATCATCGATCCCCCTCCCCAGACCAACCGAGAAGTGAGAAGCTAGAAGTGAGAAGTGAGAAGTGAGAAGCTTGGCATCCCCCGCCGCGAGATTGTGGCTGAGTATTCCGGCGCGGGCCTCCTGCTTTGAGATTCTCGGCACGCCCACCCGCCGACCGGACACGCGCTATTCGTGCGCCAGGGCTGCTTAGAGTCCCGCGGCTATCGTCTTTCCGGAGGTTTCTTACTCCATGCATCTCATTCGTTCCTGTCTTGGTTCCGGGACTGCTTCAGCATGGCAGTGAGAATGGAAACGAGTTCGTCGCCTTCGCCGATCAGGTCTTCTACGAGATCGCTGGACATCATGCCCGCATTGACAATTCGATCAAGCCAATAAAGCGTTTCGTGAGCCTCACGCAACGACACGCTCAATTTGTAACTGAACTCCGACTTGCTGATGACGCCCTTTCGCTCAGCAAGATTCGCCCCAATGCTGGCACTGGAGCGAACAAACTGCTTCTGCAACTCCCAGGCCACGCCATTTCCAGGAAGTGCCAGCGCCACCTGAATGCAACGATCAGCAAAAATACCCGCCCGGGCCGTGATATCAAAAGGAGGCCTGTGGGAGACGCGAGAACCGCAGTGCGACGCGATGTTCTCTTCACGGCTAAAAGTCACCAAACAGCCCTTTCTCACTTCTCACTTCTCACTTCTCACTTCAGCTTAGTGCTGGTGCGCCGGGACTGCCGGCGCCTCACTCAATCTCGCGAACTCCGGCATTGTGGCTGCCATCAGCTCGCGAACACGACCCGCGTTGTACACACCCTCGTAGCCCGCCAGCGCGTAGAGATACTGCCCATCACTTTGACAACCGTCCGGCGCTGACACCGCCCGGTCAAACGGCTGAAGACGGCCCTCGTGATTCATAAAGGACCCCGCCCGCTCGGTAAACGCACAGGCGGGCAGCGCGATGGCTGCCGCCGGCGTCAGCTTCGTCTCGAACAGGTCCTGCACCACGACCAACTCGATCTTGCCCACAGCCTTGACCAACTCGCCGGGCACCCAGTCAGCCGACGGATATCCGCCCACAATCCACGCCGCCGAAACGTTGCCCTCGCCAGCCCGGGCCACGAACGCCTTGAATTCCAACGTCGCACAACCCGACGCAGCCATGACCGCTTCCACCCCGCGGCGGTTGGGGCATTTTTCCTTCCGAATCACGAACTTGACCGCCTCACCCGTCGCCCCAACCGGGAAACTCTCGTCCTCCCCTTCCACCGGCACCGGTCCCAACACCGCCGTCACTTCCGGGGCCACCTTCTGCATGAAGCTCAACAACAACCAGGCCTCTTCACAGCTCATCATCGGTGAGAGCATCACAGCCACACCAGCCGAGCCGCGCTCTGCGACGTGCTCCTCAAACCGATAGGTGATCATTTCGGGAATATCATCCCAATTGGCCTGTTGCACCGAGGCCCCTCGCCGCACCGTCGGCCCGCTCAATCGTCCGCCATCCAGCCCATACTTCCACCCGAACCTCCCCTGATCGCACATCCACCAGTCGTTGACCCCCGGGTTGTAGCGCGGCTTGAGCCGGTACACCACGCCGTCGTGAGCGTCCACGCGAACCGCACAACCCGTGCTGCAACCCGGACAAATTGACTTGGCCGATTGCAGGAACCACACCCGCTGCTTGAACAGAAAATCCTTATCCAGCAGCGCCCCCACCGGGCAAATGTCCACCACATTCCCCTGCAAGGCGTTGTCCAACGGCCTGCCCGGAAAAACGTCGATCTCCGCCCGGCTGCCCCGGCTGGTCACGCACAGCTCCGCCGTCCCCGATACTTCCTTGGTGAACCGGACACACCGGCTGCACATCACGCACCGGTCGCTGTACAGCAGCGTCCCGGGCCCGATGTCCTTCTTGGGATTGACCTGCTTCTGCTCCACCATCCGCGAAGCAGGCCGTCCAAACGCATAGCTGTAGTCCTGCAAATGACACTCGCCCGCCTGATCGCACACCGGGCAATCCAACGGATGATTCAGCAGGAAGTACTCCATGCACCGCTCCCGGCTGGTGGTCACCACCTCCGACGCAAAGCGAACCTCCAGACCGTCCCGCACCGGCGTCTGACAGGCCGGGAACAGTTTGGGCGCCCAACCCATCTCGCGCGTCTTGGGATGGGGCAGCTTCATCTCCATCAAACAGAGTCGGCAAGAGGCCACGATGCTAAGCCCCGGGTGGTAGCAATAGTGCGGAACGTCCCACCCAGCCTCCAGCGCAGCCTGCAATACGGGAATACCCTCCCGGCAATCGATCTCTTTGTCGTCGATAATGATCTTAGCCATCGTTTCTTTACCGAACCCGACGCGCCGACCGCGGCCGACGTCTATCCTTCCGTTGGACCTCCGTTTGCCTGCGTCTTAAAGGGAACAGCCCCCATAAGCGTCATCGTCATCGGGCGAAGCTCCCGGCGAAAGGGATCCAGGACCAATTCCAGACCTTCCAAAGTGGTGGCCCCCAGCAGATTCTTATCGCCCTTCTCGCCAAAAATGACCGGCGCCGGTCCTCCGATGCCTTTGTACTCGAAATAGGCATCGCCGATTTTACGAATCACCTTGGAACCATCGGCCAGGTAAAAATCCTTCTTGCGATAGGGCGTACAACGCAATGCCTTCAACACCGTGGCACTGACCACCGAGTAGACCGCGCCGGAGTCGACCAGGAATTCGACCGATCGCGAAGTCTTGGACTCGCGGGTCTTCTTGACTTTGATCTTAACCGTGGTCAATCCCATGTTAGATCCATCCAATCAGTTAAACGAGCTCAACACCCGCAACGTCCGTTCGGGCGGCTGGGCCGCGATGTAAGCCTCGAACTCGGGCCGAAACTTTTCCACGATCGTCCGGATGGGAAAGGCTGCCCCGTCCGACAAACCGCAAATACTCAAACCCGGCATCATGCCCATGTTTCGCGTCACGTCGACGATCAGATCCAAATCCTCAAGCCGCCCCGCATTGGCCGCCATCCGGGCGGCGATCTTATACATCCAACTGGTGCCCTCCCGGCACTGCGTACACTGCCCGCAGGACTCCAGCGCATAAAACCGGGCGATGTTGGCCAACACCTGCCGCATGTCCTGGTCCTGATCGATCACCACCGCCGCCGCCGTCCCCAGCCCCAGCAAACCATAATTCCGCGGATCGGCAAAATCCATCTTCATGTCCAGCTCATCGGCCGTCAGCACGCCCATGCTGATGCCGCCGGGCAGCACCGCCTTGACCGTTTTGCCGTCCACCATCCCGCCGCCGAAAGCTGCGTCCTCGATCAACTGGCGACACGTGATCGTCATCGGCGCCTCGTAGCATCCGGGGCGCTTCACAGGCCCGCTCACGCAGAACAATTTGGGCCCTTCACTGCCCTTGGGCCCGATGTTCGTGAACCAGCTCGCCCCCCGCTCGATGATGTGGACCACGTTGGCCAGCGTCTCGATGTTGTTGACCACCGTCGCCTTCCTGAACAATCCTTCCACCGCCGGGAACGGCGGCTTGATCCGAGGCCAACCCCGTTTACCCTCCAACGACTCGATCAGCCCGGTCTCCTCACCACAGATATACGCCCCCGCCCCCCGGTGAATATAGCAGTTCAGATCGAACCCGCTGCCCAGAATGTTCTTGCCCACCAGGCCGGCTGCGTAGGCCTCGTCCAGGGCCTTCTGCATGATGTGAAACTGCTCGCAAAACTCACCCCGCATATAGATGTAAGCCGTCTGTGACATCGTCGCGTACGCCGCAATGATCGTCCCCTCGATCACCTGATGCGGATCGTGTTCCATCAACACCCGATTGCTGAACGTCGGCGGCTCCGACTCGTCGGCGTTGACGCACAGGTACGTGGTCTTCCGTTCCTTGGGCAAGAACCCCCACTTGATCCCCGCCGGAAAACCAGCCCCGCCGCGCCCCCGAAGGTTGGCTGCCTTGACTTCTTCAATCACCTCCTCGGGCGTCATCTTCAACGCCATGGCCAGCGCGTGATACCCCCCGCGCGATCGATACACCTCCAACGTGGTCGATCCTGCCACCCCCACATTCTTCAGCAATATCGGTTCGTAATCAGCCATGTCACCGACCAGACCTCAAATCAACCAACCGAAATAGATCACGCTCCAGACCAGCGCCGCTGGCCCGAACCAGCGCAACCAACCGCCCCGGCAATAGGGCGCCACCATCGCCAGCATGACCACCACATAGTCCAGCGAAAAACGGTTGTACCCCCGCTGCTCCGCGCCCGTCGCGTGGTAGCACAGCAACCCCACCCAAACCAGGCCAATTGCAATCAGCAGGGTTCTGCCTTGACCGTCCCGCCAGCTTCGCCTCAGCGACACCAGCCAGCCCAGCAACAACGGCGTCGTCCACCAGATACCCGTCGCCACCATATTTGGCCGAACGTGCCACTGCCCCCCCGCGTGAATCAACCGCGGGAACCCCAGGTTCATGTGGTAAAGGTTGTCCGGGACGAACCGCAGCCCAAACAATCCGTCTTCCGCCGCCTCGGCATACTTGTCGCTGCGCCCCTCGTATAAATGGGCGTACCCGCTGTCCAGCGGATGACCGAACTTCAACGTGTTCAGCACCAGCGGCAAAACCCCGACCAGTGCCACCAAGGCCACCGCCACTATCGTTCGGTTTCGTCCTCGACCCGCCTTCCGGTCCTCGGCCAGCGCCGCTGCGATCAGCGGCAGTGCAAACGCCACGGTCAGTTGCCGCGACCAGGCCGCCAGCAGCAGACCCGCCCCGCCGGGCCAAACCCGTCGCCGACCCCAAAAATCCAGCAGGAAGATCATCAGCCCGATCTGTGACAGCACGTGGTTGACGTGATACACCGACCCGTACCGCACCGCCCGCCCCGCCACCGGCAACAACGAGGTGCCCAGCAGATACGTAAGCGTCAACAAACAGCCCCACGTATGCGACCCGGTCCGCCGAGTGAACAGACTGAACGCCAGACCCGGCAAGGGGAGTGCAAGCATTGCGACACTCAGCCAGTGAGGCACGCCCTCCGGCGAAAACGGCAAAACCCCCAGGCAAACCAGCGTAAACGCCGGCGGAAACGGATTGTAAAATCGCCCCCCGAAAAGCGCCGTATCCCACGGACGCCGCCCGTCGGGCCCCGCGACACCCAAATCCAACCGCCCGTCCAACCACGCCCGGGCCTCGGCCACGTTGTAGTTGGCGTCGCCCTGAATCAGATCGCCGGGGCGCCAGAGCGGTGCGTCCAGCGCCGTCAGAAAGGCCACATAACAAATCGCCAGCCACAACCACGACGGCACCGCAGCCGTCCACCGCCGCCATCGCTTCCCGGACTCGTCGATCAGGCTGTGCAATTAAATCGCCCAACGGAAATACCACACGCTCCACAACACCAAGCCCAGCGCCACACCCCTGCGCTTCTGGTCGGCCCAACCCGGGGCCACCACCGCCAGCAACACCGGCACGAAATCCAGCGAAAACCGGTTGTACCCCAACTGATCCGCTCCGGTCGTATGAAACAACATCAACGCCGCATAAACCAACCCCACCGGCACCAACAACCACCGCAACTCCACCTGACCCCAAACCCGCCGCCAATCGACCCACACCCACAGCAACAACGGCGTCGTCCACCAGATGCCCGTACACTCGGTGTTGGGCGTAAACCGCAGCAGCCACCACGGCTCGTCCGGCACCGGCAGTCCCAGGTTCATGTAGTAAACATTGCGCGGCACGAACGCCGGCGAGAACAACCCCCGGCCAGCCCGCTGGGCGAACGCATCGCTCGGGTCGTCCCATCGACCCTCGTAAATATACCGATACCCCGACTCGACCGGGCTGTGAAACTTCATCGCATTGAGCGTGGCCGGCACCGCCACCAGTACCACACCGACCAAACCCGCCCACACCAGCCCAGCCTTTTTTCCCTCCACCCGATACGCCGCCACCGCCACGTAAACCAACCCGATCAGGTAGGCTCCGGTCAATTGCCGCGACCACGCAGCCAAAATCAACCCCAAACCCCCCAGCCAAATGCGCCGCCGCCCAAAAAAGTCCGCCAGAAAAACCAACAGCCCCACCTGCGACAACAGATGATTGACCAGCCACACCTCGCCGTTGCGCAAAGCATGATTGGCCACCGGCAGCAGCGACGTCCCCAGCAGATACCCGATCGAAATCAGCACCGCCAACCCCACCCGCCGGACGCGCCGCCAGAACACCAGATAGGCCAACCCCGGCAACGGCACCACCAGCAGTATCAACACGATGCTGGGCACGCCGTCGGGCACCGCCTTCATCACGCCCGCTGCGATCATCGTGAACGCCGGCGGAAACACGTTGTAAACTTTCCCCTCGAACAACGCGCTGTCCCAGGGCCGTTTGCCGTCGGGCCGATCGACCGCCAGGTCCAACCGACCGTCCAGCCACGCCCGGGCCTCGGCCACGTTCAAGTTGTTGTCCGGCGTCAACAGAAAGGTGTACTTGATCGCCCCGGTGTCGATCAGCAGATAGGCCGCCAGATACACCCCCAGCACGCCGGCTACATGACGCTGCCACAGGCTGACATCCATCCAGCCGCCACCTCGCCGTTCGAGTTTTTCCGGAGAACCCGTCAACCATCGTCATCCGCAAGCAGCCCACAGGCTGCGTCCGTGTCATTGACCTTTATCCGACTGGGCCGGGGGATCACCCTGGGGCGCGTCGAACAGATCGCTCCGGGCCATCTCCAGCTTGTCGTTGTCAGCAGCTTTCAGCAGGGCCGGAACATCCCCGGGCCTGACCCGCTTGTGTAGCTTCTCGTTAATCAGCAGACATGGCGCGTGATCGCAGCCCGCTAGGCACTCCTCGGTCATCAGCGAGTATCGCCCGTCCGCCGTCGTCTCGTGCTCCTCGATCCCCAGCTCGTCCTTGACGGCCTGCAGGACCGCGTTGGCCCCCATCACCATGCAGGACACGCTCCGGCAACAGACCACCACCTTTTGGCCCTTGGGGTGCGTCCAGAACTGCGTGTAGAACCCCACCGTGTCAAACACGTCCGAGGGCGCCAACTCCAACAGCTCCGCCACCTCCAGCATGACCTGCGGGCTGATATGCCCCACCGCATCCTGGGCCACGTGCAGCGCCGGCAACAGCACCGCCCGCTTGGTCTCATACCGATCAAAGAACGAGCGAATCTTCGCCCGCACCCCCTCGGTCAAAACCGGCCCCGCACCGGCGTCCACCACCGCCAGGTTTCTATCAACACATTTCCAAGCCATAACAATTCGCTGTCGACTGATTGCTGTTTTTTTTTTGTTAGCCTCTTCTAACTCGAAACTCGCTACTCGAAACTCGCTACTCTCACCGGTCCAACTCCGCCGCAATAATATTCAACGACCCCATGATCGCCACCACGTCGCTGATCTGGTGACCCACCACCAGCTTCTCAAAACACTGATAGTTGATGAAACTAGGAGGCCTGCAACTGGCCCGATACGCCGTATGCCCCCCCGCCGACACCAGATAGAAACCCAGTTCCCCGTTGGCGGTCTCATTGGCCCCATAGCATTCCCCGATTGGAGCCTGGAACCCGCGATTGGTCATCACCTGCTCGAAGTGATGGATCAGTCCCTCGATGCTGAAGTAGACCTCGTCCTTATCCGGAAGCGTCATCTTCTCGTCGGCCAGCACGTTGACCGGACCGGCTGGAATGTCATCCACCAGTTGCCGGATGATGCCCAGCGATTCGCGCATCTCGGCGAAGCGCACCAGATAGCGACTTAGCACGTCACCGCCATAGCTGATGGGCACTTTGAAGGCCACGCCGCTGCTGCCCGAACCGTCCCAATTGTCGGCATAGCACAAGTACGGCTCATCCTTCCTCAGGTCCCGCCGCACGCCGCTGGCCCGGGCCAGCGGGCCGCTCCAACCCCAGTCCACCGCATCGTCGTGATCGATAAACCCGATCCCCTTGGTCCGCTCGACGAAGATGCGGTTACGCGTCAACAGCGCATCGACGTCATCCAGGGCGTTGCCCGCCTCCTTGAACCGATCGCAAAACGCTTTCACATGCTTGGGCCAGTCGTCCGGAATGTCGTGCATCAACCCGCCCAGCCGCGTATACCCGGTCGTGAAGCGATGCCCGCAAACCTCCTCGAACAAGTCGTAGATCAGCTCCCGTTCGTTAAACCCGTACAGGAACGGCGTAAACCCGCCCAGGTCCAGCGCTGCCGTCCCCACGCACAACAGATGATCCTGAATCCGGGCCAGCTCCGCGATAATCGTCCGAATCACCTTGCACCGCGGCGTGAGGTCAATGCCAAACAGCTTTTCGCAGGCATGGTGCCAGGCAATGTTGTTGGCCATCGGCGAGATGTAATTCATCCGGTCGGTGACCACCACGTACTGATTGTAATTCAGGTGTTCACCCAGCTTCTCGAATCCACTGTGCAGATACCCGATGTGCGGAGTGCAAGCCACGATCCGTTCGCCGTCCAACTCAAGCAGCAAACGCAACGTCCCATGCGTGGCCGGATGCTGGGGCCCAAAGTTGAGCGACCAACGGTCCCCCCCAGGCTCATCAGCAGCCAACGTCGTCGCCCCAGGAAAGATGGATGTTTCAACCGCCATTACGAAGCCCAATATCCGTCCCGCCTTAGCCTTTTCTTTGGCAGTTCAACTCGCAACTCGCTACTCGCTACTCGCTACTCGCAACTGCATCCAGGTCCCTCGGCCCCTAGATCCCTTGATCCCTAGATCCCAAGATCCCTAGATCCCTAGATCCCTCGATCCCTTAGCCGTCAAGCACTCTCCCGCCCCACCACCCGATAGTCCTCCCGCTCTCCGCGCCCGCGCAACGGATAGTCTTTTCGCAACGGATGGGCCTTGAACCCTTCCCACGTCAAAATCCGCCGTAAGTCCCGGTGCCCCTCGAACCGCACGCCGAACATGTCCCACACTTCCCGCTCCATCCAATTGGCCCCCGCCCAAATCCCGGTCACCGTCGGCACCGTCGGGATCGGATCGTTCACAAAACATTTGACCCAAATCCGATGCCCGTGCTCGACGCTCAGCAACGAATACACCACGCCGAACCGATCCGTCGCCCCGGGATAGTCCAGGTAATCCACGCAGGTCAGATGGCAAAGCTGGTCAAACGCCAGACCAGGCTCCTCGCGCAGAAACCGAAGCACTTCCACCAGCCGGTCCGCCCCCACCCGAACACAAATCTGCTCCTCGCCCCCCTCGCGCGCCATCAAAGGCCCGGGCGAAAACTCCACGCCCGAAAACTCCCGCTCCAACCGCCCCACAACATCAGTGCCACAAACAGACATAACGCGTCAAAGCCCCAAGTTTCTCAATTCTAACTTCTAACTTCTCACTTCTAACTTCTCACTTCTCACTTCTAGCGTCTCACTTCTAACGTCTAACTTCCAACTTGAACCAGCGGCTGGGCCACCAACCCAAGCCCCCCACCGCGCTGCCCACTCGTCTGAACGCCCTGCGTGTCAATGATCCGCTGAATAGCCATCACCCCTTCAATCAGCGTTTCGGGCCTCGGCGGACAACCCGGCACGTACACATCCACCGGCAAAAACTGGTCGATGCCCTGCACCACCGCGTAAGTATCAAACACCCCCCCGCTGCTGGCACAAGCCCCCATGCTGATCACCCACTTGGGTTCGCACATCTGCATATAGATACGCTGCAACACCGGCATCATCTTGATGGCCACGCGCCCGGCACAGATCATCAAGTCGCTTTGCCTCGGCGAAAAGCGCATGGCCTCAGCCCCGAACCGGGCAATATCATATCGACTCGCGCCCGTGGCCATCAGCTCGATGCCGCAGCAGGCCGTCGCAAACGGCATCGGCCAAAGTGAATTCCGCTGGGCCCAACCGCCTCGCGCCTTGAGAAACTCCACCAGCTTCCCCAGCCGGCCCGTCAGCACATCTTCCTTACCCGCCGCGTGCGGGGCGTATTCGCTTCGGTCTAATCCCACCGGAACACCCCCTTCCGCCAGGCATACACGTAACCCACCAGCAAAACCGCAAAAAACACCGCCATCTCAGCCAACAAAAACCCTTTGCCCAACTGCATCGGGCCGATGGTCTGCCCCTCCACCGCCGCCTCATAGAACACCGGCGCCCAGGGCCACAAGAACACCACTTCCACGTCGAACAGCAGAAACAGCATCGCCACCATGTAAAACCGAACGTTGAAGCGACGCCGGGCGTCACCGATGACCGGCATGCCCGACTCGTAGGTCTCGTCCTTGACGGGTCCGCTGCGATGCGTGCCGAACAAATGGCCCAGCAGCAGAATGGCCATCGCCATCAAGATGGCCACAGTGACGAGAATGAGAATGGGCCCGTAGCCCGAGGAGAAGGCCAGCACCATC
>JBHHVM010000077.1:0-10563 GCA_046754265.1 Phycisphaerae bacterium | reverse complement strand
GATTTTCCTGACCTTGATGGACCGCGGTTGGCTCAATGACCTCAAGATGTTCAAGCTGATCGGTCGGCACGACATCGACTGGCTGGCTTTGCGTACCAAGTTTTGGCCGGTGTCCATGGTGCTGGTGATCGGCGGAATGTCACTGTTCGGGTTTGCCTCGGCCACCGACACAGAATCGGTCTACGACATCGAGTTCCTCGGCGGCACCAGCGTGCAGATCGAACTCAAACCCGGCGTGAACCTGAGCGACGACGACATCCGCCGGAGAATCACCAGTGAGAACGGCGACTCGAATTCATCGGCGGTGGTCTGGCTGCGGCAAGCAGCCGACGCGCTCAAACAGTCCACGGTCAAGCCGGGGAAGACTTCAACCCAGTTCGTGATGACCTCTGACACGTTGATCGCCGAGCAGATCACCGCCTTGATGCTCACGAAGGGCCGACGGCAAAAAGACGCCCTGGTGGACCGGTTGGAGGTCGGCGGAGTCAGCGCGGAGGGCAACACCTGCCGTTTCGACACCCGGCCCGTGCCGGTGCCGGCCGTGGGCGACGCCGATCCCGGCGAAAGGCCCATGACCCTGGAAGAGTTCCAAAAGGCGGTGGCTGACGCGGCGGACTACGCCCTCAAAGCCGCCCAGAACCTCAGCACTTCGCGTATCCAGACGGTCTTTGAGATGGGCGAGCAGGCCGACGCCAACGCCAAGGCCTTCGAGATCATCACCGTGGAAACCAACAAACAACTCGTTCAGGAAGCGGTGCTGGCCTGTTTGGGCGACGACCTGGCCATCGAACGGCCTATCAACTTCGTCCGGGTCACCGACGACACCCACCCGCAGGGCTTTTACCCCATCGACGAGGACGCCCACTATCTCTCCGACGTCATCGGCGGGCAGGCCAACTTCGACGTTCGCCGCTACAAAGGCGGAGTTGTGCTCCAATTCGACCAGCTCGACCCCCCGCAGACCATCGCCGAACTCGACAAGCGCATCCGCGAGATTCGGCTGCAAGCAGGATTCGGTGAGGGCAAATGGCGCAGCTACGGCCTGTTTGGTCTGACCGGTGCCGGCGGCAGCGGCGACGATGAACGTTTCAGCAAAGTGGCCTTGACGGTGGTGGACGAAGACCTGCCCTACTACGAGGACGTGGACCTCTGGCGGCTCAACGTGGCCACGCCCGAGGCCGAGCAAGCCACCGCAGCCCTGCAATCTGAGAAGGCCCTCCGTAAGGTGGTCCAATTCGCCCCGCAAGTCGCCGAGCAGACCAAGAACCAGGCCATTTTGGCTGTGGCGGTCGCCCTGGCAGCCATCGTGGCCTATGTGGGCTTCCGCTTCGGCAGCATGCTCTTTGGCCTGGCGGCCATCGTGGCGTTGGTCCACGATGTCTCCATCACCCTGGGGCTGATCACCTTAAGTGACTATTTCCGAGGCGGCACCTTGGGCCGGGTCTTCCTGATTCAAGATTTCAAGATCGACCTGCCCATGATCGCCGCCATGCTGACCATCATCGGGTACAGCCTGAACGACACCATCGTGGTCTTCGACCGAATCCGCGAGAACCGCGGCAAGATGGCTGTCCTCAAGGCCAAGACCATCAACGCCAGCATCAACCAGACGCTGTCGCGAACCCTGCTGACCTCGATCACCACCTTCATGGTCGTGGCTATCATGTATTGGCTGGGCGGCCCGGGCGTCCACGGGTTCGCTTTTGCCCTGGTCGTCGGCATCGTGGTGGGAACCTACAGCTCCATTGGCGTGGCCACGCCGCTGCTCTATCGGCCCAAGACGCTGCACGTGGTGGTCTACGCGTTGATCGCCCTGGGCATCGTGGGGGCGGTGGCGGTGATGTCCAACGACCTCACCGTGCTGGGCATCGTGGGGGCGGTCGTGGGCCTGGCCCTGATATGGGCCATCACCACGGAACTGCGCTCCGAGCGGGACTACGGCGGGATGGCTGCTTCACCGGCCTAGGCTCCGCTCAACCCCCTGGCAACCTTCCACGCCCCGGCATCGGTCACCGCCGATACCGGGGTGTTTTTATGGCGGCCGTTGGCGGCATGGGTCCGCCGATGCAAAACCTGGCGAATTACCGCAGAATGGTGACCCGGATTCGATTGACGGCCCGGCAATATGGGTTAGTATTCAATCAGGAGCGCGGTTCGTCTCGGGTGGCATTGGCCGAAATGGCACGGCCCCCGCCTCGAACAGGGGCTACGAAACTTCAACGCGTCGTCAGCCCCACCTACAATCGAGACCGCACTGTCACAAGGATGTTCGCCATGCACACGGAAGTGAAACTCGGCATCGTCATGTCATTGGTCGTCGTGGTGGGCGCGGGTTGGTATTACATGCGCCGTCCGCCCAACGCTGAGATTGTTCCCCTGGGCAACGAACCGATCGAACAGGACGTGGCGGATGCCGCCGATTCGACGACCTTGACCGCATCCGCCGACCGCCAGGCCGACTCTTCAACTCTGGCTTTGCCGACCGATTCATTCCCCCAGTCCACCGCATCGTCCAACCTCGAACTCGCCCCCTCCGACGTGGGCTCAACGGCTTCGGCCCCCATGGAGGACGTATTGGCCTTGTCGGGAGAAGCTCCGCCAACCGAAGACAGTGCCCCCGAAAACCCCCTGGCGGCGCTACTGGCCAACAACCTGGAAGACCAGGCCGCCACCCCGGAATCGGCCGATTCCATCGCGGAATTGACCGAGGCGGTGACCCCGTTGGATGCGCCGACCCGCGATGCGGAGCCCCCGGCCGATACCGTCACACGGACCTTTCGGCGGACGCCACCGATCGACCGGGCCGTGGCCAAGCGTGACACTCCCCCCAAGAGATCGGGCAAAGTCCGGCCCGGCACTCGAACCCACACGGTGCAAAAGGGTGACACCTTGGCCATCCTGGCCGAGATCTATTATGGCAGCCAGCGACTCACCAATCTGCTGCTCGATGCCAATCCGGGGCTCAACCCCAAGCGGATGATGGTGGGGACCGTCCTGAACGTTCCTCCCGCCGGTTCGGTGACGCCTGCCCCTGCCAAGCCTGCTCGATCCGCATTGCCTGGCGCCGGTCGATCCTACACCGTCACGCGGGGCGACAGCTTTTACGTCATTGCCCGCGACCGGCTGGGCGATGCCAAGCGCTGGTCCGAACTGTTCGAACTCAACAAAGACCTGGTCAAAGGCGACCCCAAGAAACTCCGCCCCGGACAGGTGCTTCGTTTGCCTGAGTGATTCTTCCCGAAACGCCCACTCAGCATCACTTCGTCAACGTCTGCAGCGCCAACAAAGGCCTTGCTGTCCGGTTACCTTGGCCGGGCCATTGACACGCTATCGGACGAAAAGGGCGCGTTATCGCGCCCACCCGATCACCCATCCCATGCCATAATGCACCCGCCGGGCCAATCGTGCCGATTTTGCCTGGGGCGCTAGTTGTAATGCCACGGCTGGTTTGCCGAAATCTATTAGTGCTGCGGTTCATGCCAGTCGTGCCGCCTTACGGGGTTGGCCAGGGCCGCCCGACCCGTCCATGGTCTTTCGCCGACCGGGGTCTCCAGAGACATGACCGACAAAGATGTCTTCACCACTGGCCAAGTTGCCAAGCTGTGCAACGTCGCCCCTCGAACCGTCTCCAAGTGGTTCGATAGCGGGCAGCTCCGCGGCTACCGCATTCCCGGAAGCCGCGACCGGCGCATTCCCAAGGCCCAGTTGGTGCGTTTCATGCAGGCCCACGAAATCCCCATCGACGGATTGGAAACCGGTCAGTCCCGAATGATCGTGGTGGATCACGACCGCGACTTGACTCGCGTGCTGAAAGAAGCGCTGGAGAAGGACGGTCTGTACAAAGTGGACGTGGCTGCCAGCGCCTTCGAGGCCGGCGTCATGATGGGGCAAGAGCCCGCCAACCTGATGTTGGTCGACGTCAGCTTGCCGGACGTCGTGCCGGTCGAGTTGGTTCGCACTCTGCGCACTTACGAACAACTGCAACTCGTCCGCCTCCTGGCCACCAGTGGAGGCCTCTCAGCGGGTCAAGGCCAGTCACTCGTCCAGCAAGGTTTCGCCGCCTTCATCGCCAAACCCTTCGAGATCCGAGAACTCCTAAGTGCCATGGAAAACTCGGCTGCCCAGGATTAGCACCGCCTGTCATTGGTTCGCCGACTGCCGGATGGTTTCAACCAGCCGTTCGGACCGCAAGCCGGCTTTTCGGCCAAGCTTGATCGCGTCGTCCAGGGCGATGCCACGGTGGCGGTAAAGGTATAGCGCCCAAACCGCACCGACGCGATTCGACGATCCACAATGGAGCAGGACCGGGCCAGCCGTTTTGCGGAGCACGTCTTTGAGGCGATCGGCGTCATCGGGGCCAAAGGTGCTTGGCGTCACGGGAATGGCGACGTATTCCATCCCCAGCCGGCGGACCAGGGCCGGCTCGTCGAAATCCAGGGCCTTTATTTCCGGGGCGCTGCGCATATTGACCACGACCTTGATTCCGCGTTGCGGCGCAGCCTCGAGCGCCTCAGCCGTCGGCTGTCCGCCGAAAAAAATGTCGCCGTCCTGGAACAACCTCTCCAAGCCCGCCCAATCCGTCACCGGCTGAGCCAGCGCCACGGGCGCCTTGTGCAACGACCTCGCACAGCCCGACGCTGTCAACACAGCCATCGCCCCTAGAAACCTTCTAACTCTTTGTCTCATCATTCTCTTGTTACTCCTAACATTGGACGGCGCCAGTATGGGTGCCCCATCCTTCGCGCAGCGAAGGGTGGGGAACGGACAAACTGATCGCTCACTGCCCGATCCGCTTCAGAAATGCCTGCTCGTCGAGTGTCTCCACGCCCAGTTCCCGGGCCTTGGCCAACTTGGAACCGGGCGACTCTCCATGAACCAACAGATTCGTCTTCTGGCTGACCGACCCAGCCGACTTGCCGCCCAACTGCTTGATCAAGCCCTGTATCTCCGTGCGGGAAAAGCTCTCCAGCGCCCCGGTGACCACAACCGTCATCCCAGCCAACGGCAAGCGTCCATCGGCAGCCTTTTTCTTTGGCTGACTCATGTTAACGCCCGCCTCCCGCAGCCGGCGGACTGCATTGCGACCGGCGGCGCTGTCAAGAAAATGACGGACGCTGGCGGCCAACTCGGGCCCCACGCCTTCTACCTCCGTCAACGCTTCCTCGCTCGCATCAGCCAGGGCGTCGATATCACCGAAATGATCCGCCAGCAGTTCAGCTGTGGTCCCGCCCACGTGCCGGATGTTCAGGGCTGCCAACACCCGCGAGAAGGGCTTGGTCTTACTGGCCTCGATACCGGCCAATAGGTTGTCCACGCTCTTTTCCCCCATGCGCTCTAGCCCCACCAGCTCGTGGCGCTTGGCGTGCAACCCGTACAAGTCCGCATAGTCACCCACCAACCCCTGGTCCACCAAGGTCTCGATCAACACCTGCCCCGCGCCCTCAATGTCCATCTGGTTCCGGGCACAGAAATGAATCAGCCGCTCTTTGAGCTGAGCTGGACAGGCTGGGTTGATGCACCGGATATAGACCCCGCCTTCGTCCTGCTCGACGTCCCCTTGACACACCGGGCATTGGCTGGGCCTTTTGATCTCTCGGGCACCGGGCGGGCGCTTTTCGGGCACCACCTTGACCACCTGTGGAATGATCTCGCCAGCCTTTTCAATCACCACCGTGTCGCCGATCCGCACATCCAACCGATCCACCTGATCGAAGTTGTGCAGGCTGGCGTGCCTCACGATGGTGCCCGAAAGCTGCATGGGCTCCATCACCGCCCGCGGCGTGATGGTCCCCTGCTTGCCCACTTGATAGTCCACCTTGAGCAGCACGCTTTGGGCTTGCTCGGCTGCGAACTTGTAGGCGATGCACCAATGCGGATACTTGCTGGTGGCCCCCAATGCGTGGCGCTGATCCAGCGAATCGACCTTGATGACCAATCCGTCGGTCTCGTAGGGCAGCTCGTGCCGTTTGACCGCCCAAACGTGGACCCGCTCGATCACCGCGTCGATGTCCTCAGCCAACTCCCGGTAGGGACTGACCGGTATCCCCCAGCCGGCGAATCGATCGAACAACCCGTGGGCGGTTTTCTCCTGCAACGGTTCCACCCGCCCGAACCCGTGGGCCACGAATTGCAGCCCTCGACCGGCCACCTTCCGCGGATCGAGCTGCTTGAGCGTCCCCGCCGCCCCGTTTCGCGGGTTCTTGAACGGCTCGGCGCCCGCCTCGAGACGTTTTTGGTTGTATTTCCTGAACGCCTCGACAGGCCAGCATAATTCCCCCCGTACTTCGAGCAGATCGGGCACGTCCTTACCCATCAACCGCAACGGCACCGAGGGTAACGTGCGCACGTTGTGGGTCACGTCATCCCCTGTCACTCCATCGCCGCGTGTGGCTGCCACCGTCAATAGCCCATCTTCATAGACCAGCGAGACGGCCACGCCATCGATCTTGGGATCCACCAGGTACCGATACGCCTCCCCTCCCAACCCCTTGGCGACCCGGCCATCGAACTCGCGAAGCTGCCCTTCGTCGTAGGTGTTGTCCACGCTGAGCATGGGCAGGGCATGGGTCACATGCACAAACCCCTCGATGGGCTCGCCCCCCACGCGCTGCGTGGGTGAGTCCGGCGTCACCAACTCCGGATGGGCCTGCTCCAACGCCCCCAACTGCTGCATCAGCCGGTCGTATTCCCGATCCGATATCGCCGGCTCAGCCAACACGTAGTAGCGATGGTCGTGCCCGCGAATCTGCTCGCGAAGGCGGTCGATCTGCCTAGCGACGTCCTTGGCCATGGCGGTTTCTGTCGTTCCCGACGCCTTTAGTTTATGCGCTCCAGCAATCGCCGTGATTCCAATCCAGATGCTTGAAATACCAACCGCCGGCTGTTTTCTCCGGTTGGCTCCAATCGAATGGTCAGCCTGTCCTCCGGCAACACGTCGGCCACCTTGTCGGCCCACTCGACCACCACGGCTGAGTCGTCGGCGACCATTTCATCGATGCCCAAAGCCTCTAAACCCGCACCCCCCGACAAGCGGTAGGCGTCGATATGGTACAAGTGCAGCCGCCCGGGATACTCGTTGACCAACACAAAGGTCGGGCTGGTCACCTCACCCGGATCGGCCCAACCCAGCCCGGCTGCGATGCCTTTGACCAACTGCGTTTTTCCCGCTCCCAGCGGCCCGATCAGCGCGATGACCTCTCGGCCTGCCAGCGACTGACCCAGCCGCCGCCCAAACGCCCGCGTCGCATCCGGGCTGGTGGTCGTCACCGAATCGTTCACGGGTTGTTGGCCAGGTGGTCGTAACCCCCGCAGGGCAGGTCTCTCAAGGCTCCGCCTCGCCCCTCGATCTGCACGCCACTGGCGACCACCCGCCCAATGGGCATCAGTTGCAGGTCCTCGACGTCGGGCAATTCCGGGGCGTCGCCCGCCACGGCCAGCAACAACTCGAAGTCCTCCCCATCACCCAGCGCATGGTCCAACGGGCTGCGTCCATCCTGCTCCGCAGCCGTTCGGGCGTCGTCACTGACCACCTTGTCCAAAAGTCGCTCGGCCAACACCGCGCCCACGCCCGACGCTTCACACAAACGCGGCAGGTCCATGGCCAAGCCGTCGGACAGGTCCATCATGGCATGCAGATAGGCGCCCATCGTCGATGCCAGGTCGTGGGCTTGCCGGACCCGCGGATGAAAACTCAAGTGTTTGCCCAACAGGCTGCCCCCCAACAGGCCCGTCACATACAAGGTGTCCCCCACCTGGGCTCCGGTCCGCCGAATCGCCCGGTGTTCCTGGTACCGGCAGGCGATCATGGCCACGTCGATGGCCAGCGGGCGACCCCATCGCGTCGTGTCCCCGCCGATGATCGGGCAGGCAAATTCCCGGGACAGCCCGAATAGTCCTTCGTACAACTCCTTGATCCTCTCACCTGGCAAATCGCCAGGCCAGGCAACCGACACCGTCGCTGCCAGGGGCTTGACCGCCATGGCGGCACAGTCGCTCAAGCTACAAGCCAGCGCCTTTCTGCCGATCTGATCGAGCCCGTGTTGGGTCGTATCAAAATGCACCCCATCCAGCAGCATGTCGCTGGTCATCAACGCCCCAGCCCCGCCGGACGCTTCGTCGGCCCCCACCTCCAGGGCGGCCATATCGTCCCCGATGCCCAATACCACGGGCCAAGCCGGCTCACCACTTTGCCGACGCAGCCAGGCCATCAATTCCCGTTCGCCAAACGCCATCGAAGTGCTCGCCAACTCAAAACGGGGCCAAGTATCAGCCGGTGCGATAGTGTACCGCCACCGGCCCGGAAAACTCAACGCTGCGCCGGAGCATCATTGAGCCAATAAGCTCGCGGCTGAAGCATCGTTTAACCAACCCGCCCGCTCCAGCAGATCGCCCAGGGTGAACCGAGACCGTATCAAATGACCGCGCTTAACGGCTGCATGCGCCACGGTGGCTGGCTGCGGCACTTGCATGGCGTCAAAACAACGGGGTGCCCCCGCCTCAAGAAGCGCTGCGGCCACTTGAGCGCTGCTGCGCACGTTCCGCTCGATGAACCCGTCCAACTCGCCGGCCCGAAACCGCTCGACAAAACGTTTTCTCTGTGAGGCTGCCGCGTTCCACCGGTCCAGCTTCTTTTTCAGGTCACGGGCCACCTCAGCCGAAAGCCGGCCCGACGCATCGAGCGGTCCAAACTGCTCCCGCACCGACGCACAGGCCTGGTCCACGTCAACCTCTTTCAGCAGTCGCTCCACCTCCAACTCGGTCCAGGCCCGTTCATACGCCCGGGCTGAGACCAACGTGGCCACGCCGACCTGGGCCCCGTGCAAACCCAAAGGCCGACCGGCTGACCCAGCCGCCAAATCCAGATAGTGGCTGATCACATGCTCCCAACCCGAGATGGGGGCGGTCTGCCCCGTGACCGACATGGCCATTCCCGCCAACAGCAACGCCTCCAACACCGCCCGCACCCCTGCGGACTCCCCAGCCGCCACGGCTGATGCCCGTTGGATCATGGTCTGTTCCGCCAATTCCAGCATCCTGGCGGGAACGTCGCTGAACCGGTCATCCATCCCCAGCTCGACCGCCAGGAAGTAATCCCCATAGGCCACGCTGCGGGCCAGGATGTCCCCAAACCCCGCCCGGGTCATCGCAGCCGGCGCATCGGTCAACGTTCGCAAATCGCAGATCACCGCGTCGGGAGCTTTGGCAGGCAGGGTTCGCTTGACGCCATCGACTGTCATCACGGCCAGCGCCGACGTGTAGGCCGTCACGCTGGCAGCCGTGGGAAAACACACGAACGCGGGCCCATCGCCGCCCGACGACTCACCGGCCAAGTGTCGGGCATACTTGGCCAGGTCCGTCACCGTCCCGGACCCTACCGAAACCACGACTGCATACTCACGCAACATCTGGGCCAATGATCTGGCCAAGCCCAGCTCAGCGTGGAGCTGGCCCTCCCCATCTTCAGGCCAACGCAGAATCGTCAGATCAACCCGGCCCGCGACCGCCTCTTCAATCACCGGCTTGAGCGACTCGCCGCGCCGGTCCATGGCTGACCGATCCATCAACATCAACGCCGGCCCACCGCCGGCATACCCAGCCACCACGTCCGCCAAAGCGCCCAACGCATCGTCCAGGACGACGACGCGCTCGATAGCCACCGGTTCAACGGGCTCTCCATACGAAGTCCAAGCTCGAATCCGAGCATTGACCCCGGCCACGCAGGTCACATCCAGGTATTCAGCCTCAACACCCATGGACGACATCCTACACTTGGGCCACAAACCCATCCAACCGCGGCTCGGAGCCGGCCGGGCAGTGGAGTGCGCAAAGGGTCCTGTTAATCGGTCCGTTCATAGGCCACCGGTCGATTGGGGTGATATTCCAGGTAAAGGAGTAGATGTTGGGCGTCGTCGGCCAGGTGGAGGCGGACGTTGTGCGTTTGGCCGGCGACCGCGGCTGTGAATTGGAGGGTGGACGAGCCGGGCACGAACCGAACTTCTTGGGTGGTGATGCCGGTGAGGGGGAATTGGACCGACCAGGTCCGGGCAGGGTCCGGTTCAACGGCCATGACCCTGTGATCCGGCCTGATCAGAATGTTGAGCACGGGATTGGGGTGTCGCTGAGGCAAGCGCTGTCGCGGCGCTTTGGTCCATAGGCCCGCGAAGTCACCTGGGGAAAAGCGAGGGGGGATCGGCCTGCGGATGGTGGTCACGGCTTGTCCGTCGAGGATCAACTCAGCTTCGAGCCAGTTGGCCGGCACTGAAAAGACGAGGTCCAAGCGCTGTGGCGGCGACAGCGGCGGGACATGGACAGGCCCGCGGCCGAACCGGGCCAACAAGTCGGGCTCATCCGGCAACAGGCCGGCCGGGCGACACCGTTGGGAACCGCGCCCAAGCTGGGCCGTGGCCCGGCGAGTGGGGCTGTCGGTCACGAAAAAGTTGGCGCCCGACTGCAGGTTGCAGGTCACTTCGAGAGAGAGGGTCCAGAAACAGGTATCCCACGGCGCCGGAATAGCCACGGCCATCGCCCCTGAGGGCTTGGGTTGAGGGGCAGGCCAAGGACTCC
>JBHHVM010000076.1:0-10601 GCA_046754265.1 Phycisphaerae bacterium | reverse complement strand
GCCGACTTGACCGTAGCGAAAACTCCAGAAATCGTCCTTGTCGACGAAGGCGGCTGCCCGCTGGCTGCCCACCAGCAGGTTGAATGGGCCGTTGGTGTCCACCAAAACGAATGCCCCGGTGACCCGGGCGTTACGAAGCGTCCACGGCAACACGATGAGAATACAGCCCAGTGTCAACAAAGCGATTCGCATGAAACCGGTCGGCCATTTCCGCGTCGTGGTGGATTCGGCATGGGCAGGCCCTGGGTCGGCTTGCCTGTGGGTCTGCAGCAATGTCCAGACCACCATCAACGGCGCAAAGCTTAGAATCATGGGTCGGGTCAACCCGGCCAACCCAAGCAAAGCGCCCACGATCAACCATGGCCAGCGGTGACGCCAAGTAACGTCGGAAGTCATCAAATCGGCGGTCGCGGCAAACAGGAAAATGTAGACCGTTTCCGACCAGATGTGATGGGTGAACGTGATCAACACCGGGTCCAAAGCGCACAGAACGGCCGCCGCCCGGGCGGCTTGCAGGCCGACCGTTCGCCGGGCCATGCGGTACACGAAGACCACCGTCAACGTGCTGAGCAAGACCTGGGCAAGCTTGACGTGTACCAGGGTTCCGCCTAGGAGCAGGACGCCGGCCAGGCTTGCCGAATACAACGGCGGGCGAAACGTGCCCACATAGCGGCCCTGCTGGGCGATGGTGCGGGCTTGCTGGACGTATTCGGTTTCATCCAGCACCAAGGGGGAGTCGTGCGTGGCAGCCACGAGTCCAGCTTTGATGCCGAATGACGCGACCAGCACCGCCCAGAGAACAACGTCGCGCCGGGCCGACCGGCGGGGGCAGTGCTGGGAGTGCCCATCGGGGATGGCATCAGTCACTCGAAAACCCCTCGCCTGATTCGGCATCACCTCGCGTTATGGGACCGATAGACCGGAGCGACAGCCGGTGGTAATAATAGGCCATGATCTCGGCATTGCAATGCAGATCATCTCACCGCCGTGGCCGGGCAACTGGATCCTGCGGCAAGGTGACCGTTCTTGCGGTCTTAATCATCTTGGATGGCGGGGGTCTGTTGGGCTGCGCTCCGGACCGGGCGGTGGAGTCCGGCCCGACCGTCCCCAATGTGATTCTGATCGTCCTGGACACGCTACGCGCCGACCACCTGGGCTGCTATGGGTACGATAAAGCCACCTCGCCAAGAATCGACGCCTTCGCTGCCGAATCGGTGCTCTACGAGAAGGCCTTGGCCTCGGCCCCGTGGACCGTTCCGACTCACGCTTCGATGTTTACCGGCAAGAACCCGTTTGAACACGGGGCCCACACGTTTCGAGTCGGTCAACCCGTCAACAATGTCAACTCGCTTCACCAGCGACATACCACCTTGGCCGAAACGCTGCAGGCAGAGGGATTCGATACGGCCGCGTTTGTGGCCAATGATGCTTTCCTCGGTCGGCGCTGGAAGCTGGATCAGGGGTTTGACCGCTATCACGTCGAACGTGCCTATGCTGAACGGCTCAACGAGCACATAGTTCGATGGCTTGGCGATCGCCAGGGGCGCCCGTTTTTTCTGTTCATCAATTATATAGACGTCCATTGGCCATTGAACACGTCGCCGCGACCGGGTTTCAAGGTGGACGCCTCGGGATTGCAGAATCCTGAACAACTACTCGCCAAAATTCGGCGGGCTGTACTGCCGGGGACCGGCAAGATTCCGAGTGATCTTATGCAGCAATTGACGGAACTCTATGACCTGGCCATTGCCAATCTCGATGAGCAGGTGGGCGCTTTGCTGGATTTCATTGAGGGGAAGGGCTTGGGCGGCAATACACTGGTAGTGATCACATCGGATCACGGGGAATACTTTGGCGAGCATCACTTGATCGGACATTCCAAAGATGTGTATCAGCCCGCTCTGAGCATCCCTCTACTGATACGGGCGCCGGGCCAGGCCGGCGGCCAGCGCGACAAGAGGTTGATCTCGTCAACGGACCTGCCGCAACTGATCCTCTCTCATTTTCCGCAGGACTTCATCGATCGACGCCGGAGGGTCTTCCCCGACGTGCCCGGCAACCATCTCGTATTGAGTGAGAATTATTTCAGTCGCACCAAGCACTTGTTCGGCAAGCCTTGGAGTCACCGTTTTTGGAGAATTCGCACGGCGGTATTTGACGGGTCGTACAAGTTCATCCACTCGTCTGATGGGCAGCACGAACTGTATGACCTCCAGGTGGACCCAACCGAGAAACACAATCTTTACGACGTGCGTCGGCAAGTCGCCGATCAACTCCTGGTGCATTTGGAGCAGTTTCAGGACCAACGAGGCCGATCCGCCGATGCGCCGGACACCGCTCCATTGACGGAGGAAGACATCAGGCGCCTCAAATCGCTCGGTTACATGGGAGACTAGAACCGTGCTTCCCATTCAATGCCCAAGTCGGCGGGCGTCGATCCGGGGGGTTTGGTTTACCCGGCCGATAGTCTGAGGATTCCTTGCCTGGCTGGCCGTTGCCTTTAGAATGTCTTGATGCGATTAAGGTTCTGGCTGTTAGCTTGGGTGGTTGCCGTTTGTGTTAGCCTCTCCGCCTGCAAGAGGGTCGAGCGGGGCGTGCTACCGACCGGCGCGAAGTCTGGACAGGCAGCCGGCTGTAACCTGCTGCTCATTACCATGGACACGACGCGGGCCGACCGGTTGGGCTGCTATGGCTGGCCCGCGGCGCACACACCGAATTTGGACATGCTGGCCGATCGGGGCGTTCGGTTCAGCCAGGCCTATTCGCACGTGCCCATCACCCTGCCATCGCACGCCTCGTTGTTGACGGGGACACTGCCACCGGAACATGGGGTCCGTGACAACGGTCGGTTTCGGCTGGGGCCGGTTTTGCCGACGTTGGGCGAAGCGTTTCAGAAGCATGGGTATCGGACGGGCGCCTTCGTGTCAGCCCGGGTCCTGGATTCGCGTCACGGACTGGACCGGGGTTTTGACGTGTACGATGACACGATGGCCCGGGACTCTACGGGCAAGCCGTTCTTGGATCGCAACGCCAAGCTGGTCAGCGATGCTGCCTTGTCCTGGCTGGAGCAGGATGCTGAAGCGCCGTTCATGTGTTGGGTGCATTTCTTTGATCCCCACGCGCCGTATGACCCCCCTCCCCGGTTCCGGACCGCATCGATGGACAGTTATGACGGTGAAATCGCCTTCATGGATCGCAACATCGGGCGTTTGCTGCGGTGGCTTCGTACCGCCCGGATCTATGGCCGAACCTTGATCATCGTCGTGGCCGATCACGGCGAATCGCTTGGCGAGCACGGGTTCAAATGGCACGCCCTCTTGGTTTACGACTCCATCATGCGTGTGCCGTTGCTCGTGTCACTGCCGGGCAAGATTCCAAGAGGCGCGACATACGACGGGTTGGTGGCCGTTTCAGACATCATGCCCACAGTCCTGGAAACAATGGGATGGGAGGTGCCGGCAGAGGTCAGCGGCCTGAGTCTGCTTCCGGCACTCAACGGCCAGACGATGGCGGATCGGTCTATCTACGGCGAAACGGATTTTCCCTACTACAGCTTCGGCTGGGCCAAGCTGCGTTGTTGGACCGAACCTGGGTGGCGCTATATTCGCGGCCCGTGGGTGGAGCTATTCGATCGATCTGAAGATCCCGGCGAGCTGCACAACCTGGCCCAACAGCACCCCGAGGTTGTGGGGCGCATGGAAACGGCCCTGGCCCGCTTCGAGGAGAGCCTGGTTCGCCGTGACGCTTCGCCCCTAGCCATGGACGAAGAAACGCGACAAGCCCTCAAGAGTCTTGGCTATGTGGGCGATGGCGGAACCGCACCTGATACCGGGAACCGACCGCACCCGGTGGATCTTCTGGAATTGGTTTACGATTTTCGAATGGCTGACTCCTGGATCGAGGCCGGTCAACCCAGCAAGGCCATTCCGCTTCTGGCGCCGGCGGCCCGCAAGAGCCCCGACTCTTTCGTTATCGTCGAAGCATTGGGCCGAGCCTACCTGTACGCTGGTCAGGCCGGGCAAAGCCTGACCCCGCTTGAAAAAGCGGTGGCCCTCAATCCCGAATCGGCCAATACGCATCTATTGCTGGTCCAGGCGCTGGGTGCCGTGGGGAGATTGGATGAGGCCGATCGCCACCTGGCTCTTGCCGAGAGCCTCGAACCGGACCGGGCGGATGCCGAAGCGCTTCGAGGCGCGCTGGCGGCTCAACGCGGCGACACGGACGGAGCGATAAACCATTATCGCCGTTCGCTGGCCATCGACGGGCACGTTCCAGAGGTATACGACGATTGGGCCTGGTTGCTGCGGAAGTCGAATCGTCAGGCCGAGGCCATCGACGTGCTTCGCGCCGGGTTGGAGCAGGTCCCGCAGAGCAACCGATTGGCGCGACATCTGGCCAAGCTGTTGGTCGTGGTCGAGGATCCAGCGCAGCGAGACCCCGATGAAGCGCTCAGGCTGGCCCGGGACGTCTGCACCCGGGAGGGGCGTCGCGATCCACGGAGTTTGCACGCCCTGGCGCTGGCCTACTATGGATCGGGCCGCTTTGAGGAGGCCCTACGCGAGGCCAGGCTGGCCAAGGCCATGGCCCAGCAGGGGGGCCAGGCCAGGCTGGTGGATGTTCTACGCGGGTTGATTCAGCGGTGCCGCAACGAACGATCCAGCCAAGCAGCGCCGACATCACAGCCGGGCGACCCCAAAGAATGACACCTTACGGCACTTGTCCTTGATGGAAACTGTCCGAAATGACTCAAGAGGTTGATAGTCAAACCGGTGCCGTGAACCGTGGGATCGGTCGATGGGTCTGGCGGCTGGGTCTGGCTGTGCTGGCGCTCGGGGGTGCCTGGGTGTGGTTCTATCCGTCGGGAACACGTGACTCCGGGGCGAAACCCGCCGGGGCACGATCGGGGTCGACGGCGCGGCTGACCCGCATCGATCCGCTACCGATTCGGCTGTCCCCACAATCCAGACGGGTCGAGGCCATCCCGGCGTCGTCCGGCAGCTTGGCCGGTAGCAACCTTCTGCTCATCACGCTGGACACGACGCGGGCGGACCGCGTGGGCTGTTACGGTCACGACGGCATCGCCACGCCGGCCATTGACGGATTGGCCGAACAAGGTGTGCTGTTTACCCGGGCGGTGGCTCCAGCCCCGACCACCGCGGCGTCGCACGCCTCCATCCTGACTGGAATACATCCTCACCACCATGGGGTCATGACCAACGGGTTGTATCGCCTCAACGAGGGTGTGCCGATGCTGGCGGAAGTCCTCCGGGCTCGGGGATACGCCACGGCTGCGACGGTCTCGACGGTCGTGCTTCACGCGCGCTTCGGCTTGAATCGGGGTTTCCAGGTCTATGACGACGAAGTGGACCTAAGCGCTGCTGCTGGGCCTGATGACCGACCTGAGCGCCGCGGCGATCACACCACCGACCGGGCTATCGCCTGGCTCGACACGGTGCAGGCCGCCCAGCCGTTCTTCTTGTGGCTGCATCTGTATGACCCCCACGCGCCATACGAGCCGCCCAGCCCATTCGCTCAAAAGTATCGGTCGCCGGCCTATGACGGAGAGATCGCTTTTGCCGACAGCCAAGTCGCCCGCGTGCTCGAGGCGATTCGTGCCAAAGGCGCAACGCAGAATACGCTGGTAGTCCTGGCCGGCGATCATGGGGAGGGCTTGGGCCAGCACGGGGAACCCTTCCACGGCTATTTGTTGTACGAATCGACGTTACACGTGCCGTTGATCTTCAGCGCCGCTGGGCTGGGGGATCATGGCGTTCACGTCGACGAGCGGGTCAGCTTGGTTGACATCCTGCCGACGGCACTGTCACTGCTTGGCATGGAGCCCATCCCGGAATTGGACGGCCGGGATCTGACCGATCCGGGCGCCATCGCAAGGCCCATCCGGTCTTCGACGTTTCACGGTTTGATGGCCCACGGGTGGGCGCCGCTTTTTGCGATCTATGACGGGCCCAACAAGTACATTCACGGGCCTGCCCCGGAGCTGTATGACCTGGACGGCGACCCGTTTGAGACCCACAATCTGCTGGCTGCCGACGGCACGCTTGGCGATAGCTTTCGGCAACGGCTGGTGGAGTTCTTCGGCCCGGACCTGGACGTTGCCCAACCGGCGGAACCCACCGAGCAGCTCTCAGCCGAGGACCGCAGGCAACTCGAGTCGCTGGGCTACGTGCTGGGTGGAGCCACAAGTTCTCGAGCAGGGCCCAGGCCCGACCCCAAGCGGATGCTGGTGCTCAAATACCAGGTCGAAGCCATCACGTCCTCCCCATTGAGTGGGCAGCGCTTGGATCAGGCCATTCAATCTTTACGTCGGATCACGCAGGACCATCCGGACTTTGAGCCGGCATTTGTGAGCTTGGCTGAATTGTGCCGGGACAAGGGGGCCTACGCCTGGGCCGAATCAGCCTTGAAACAGGCCGACCAGATCAGCCCCGATATGCCTCACACGCTCTTGTTGCGCGCCGAATTGCGCGAGTTGCAGGACGATCTCGGGGGGGCGGCCGCAGTCTACCGACGCTTGCTGTCACTGTACCCGGATCATTACGACGCCTTGATCGGCCTGGGTAAGCTTCTCCAACGCACCGGCCAAGCCGCCCAGGCAATCGAGCCGTTTGGAAGGGCGTTTGCCGTCGCGCCGAGCGACGCCGCCGCTCGAGACGGATTGGTCGGCGCCTTGACGGCCGCCGGCAGGGATGACCAAGCCATCGACATCCTTTCCCAGGCATTGGTCCGGAACCCGGAGCTCATAGCCACCCGCAGCGCCTTGGCCAGGATGCTGTTTTCGCACAAACGCTACCGGCAGGCTGTGGGCACGTTACGGGACGGGTTGCGGATCCAGCCACATCAACCCCAACTTGCCACGAACCTGGCGCTGATACTGATGTCGGCCGAGGATCCGCAAGTGTGGAACGCTTCCGAGGCCGTCAGTTTGCTGGAGGGCGTTTGCCGGCAAACCGGCGATCCACAGGCCGATTGCCTGTTGCGTCTAAGCCTGGCCCATCAGGCGGCCGGTGATTTGGACCAGGCGGTCGCTGCTGCCGAGAAGGCGCTGCAGTCCGCCCGGTCCGCAAAACAGTCAGCCTTTGTCACGCAGATCGAGCAGCAGTTGCAGACGCTGGGTCAACTCCGGGATCAAGCCGCACTCACGAATACTCCCCCAACCGGGCCGGGCAACCCGTAATGGGTGTTTAGGAATCTGGGGCGAGATTCCCATCTGGCTCCCGTTATTACGGATTCCCCTCCCGTCGGGCGGCGTGCGAGAAAGGATTCTCGCACGAGCGATCTTTTGCTTCTCGGACACGCCTTATAGCGTTCAATCGATCGTGCGGCAGCCGCGTCAATCGGAATCACCGGTGGCGTCATCGAACTGGAAACCCTTGGCCTGGGCCTGTTGACGCACGGTTTTCCGAATGGCCTGGTCCAGGCTTGTCTTGCCGTCGCCGCGCTTTTTGCGCTCAGCCTGGAGATACGCATCGCGCTTGGCGCCGACCTGGCGAATCTTCTCCTGGAGTTTGCTCCGGCGGGCCGAGACGTCTTTGACGTGGGCCTGTCGCTGCTCGAGTGACATGGCTTGCATCTCGGCCGGCAGGTCTTCGAGGAGGACTTGTTTGAGGTCAAATCCTTCTTCCTTTTCGGCGTCGACCAGATCCCATTCCTTGTTTTCATAGAGCGGGCTCGCTTTGGCTGCGGCTCGACCGGCGGCTGATTCGGCCCCGAGTTGGGCGGCGTTGGCGTCCTGGGCCTGCTGATTGGCCTGGCGGTGCTTGCCCTTTTCTCCAAAGGCCAGGTAGGTCGTATTCAACTGCTCATTCAACTGCCGCAGCAGTTCGTCCTGCGGCGTTGCGATTTGCACCGTGCCGGCCTGCATGTCGATGGCCGAGTAGGTGCCCCGGCCATATTCAGCGACTTCCTGCCATTTCTGGGCGACTCCCTGGCGTGTGTTGCCCGCGAAGATGGCGTTGATGGTGATATCCCGGGCGGCGGCCTGCTCAGCCACCCGGCGGAAGTCGTGGACCTGAACGGCCTGGTCCGCCGACTCGTTGCCCGCCACAAAGACGAGTTTTAGGGCCTGCGGATCGTCCGACCAGTTCATGCGTTCCAGGGCATCGTGCAGCACCCAGCCAACGAACTCATCCCCCCCGGCGGTGGTCATGGCCATCATGCGTTCATAGACTGCGTCCAGGTCGGCGGTCAGCTCGGTCTGCCGGACGATCCAGCCCTGTTGGGCGGTTGAAACCTTGGGCGATCCGTAGGTCAGCAGGCCCACACGCAGGCGGGGGACCGGCTTGGCCTTGGCCAACTCGTTGACCACCGCCCACAACTTCATCCGGGCTGAGTCGATCAGGGCAGTCATGCTTCCGGACGTGTCCAGACAGATGACCAAGTCCACCGGCCTGCGCTGCGGGGCAGGGTCGGGGGCTGGCTTAGCGGCGACAGAAGTATCCACCGGTCCGGCCGGCACCGCGTCGGGCCTGGCCATTCCCGAGAACCATCCGATAAGGCAGACGCCCGCGACGATGTGTTTGGTGTTCATGATCTGGTCTCCGTTGGGTTCATGTGTCTTTGCTAACTTGGACGCCCGGCGGGTCCGGCCGGTTCCCGGAGGGGTTGGGTTTTCGGACCCGCCGTGAGATCCCGGGTTCTTAGACGGTCCGGTTAAGTGGGCAATTGTGCCAAGTTCGGCCGAGGCTGTTTCCGTGGCGAAGCTGCCTGGGGAATCCCCCGTCGCGGCCCAACGGAGCGGATCGGCCGGTAATACCAACTAGGACGATGAGAGAGTGCCAAGTTGAGGCATGAATTCGCTACGGAGAAGCGGTATCGGACATGAACATCGCGCAGTTGTCCCCGGCGGCAAGTTGAAATTCGGGGAATAATCCGCACCATTCCCGCCCGGCAATAGCGCCGTGCGTTTGGTATACTTCTTGCAGTACGCGATAGTGTGCGGGCGTTATGAACAGATAGGGCACGCCCCAAAAAGAGAAAGGAGCAAGTATCATGTACCGCACACAACCGAGCATCCAGAGCGAACCGGACCAAGGCGATTTGGCTACATTGAAAAGTTGGCTGGCCGGCGCCCGCGAGAGCGGTGAAGAGGACCGTTACGCCGGCAAGAGAAGCACTCCTCGAATCGTCTGGAACGAGTCGGTCATCGTGGAAGTCGTTGGCAAGCGTACGGATGGTCCGCGCATCTACGGCTTCACTCGGGACGTCAGCGCCGGCGGTATCGGACTGCGCTGTCGAGAACGGCTGGAGCCCGGCAAGCCTGTGCGCATCACGCTCGAAGCCACCGGCGAGACGCTGTGTGGTCGGATCCGCTATTGCAGCGAAGTTCTGGGGGCTTTTTTGGTCGGAGTTGAGTTCGAGTTACGTACCGACCAACAGGCCACTCTGCGCAGAACCGCGTGACGGGTACGGTTTGCGGTTAGGGACAACCGTATGCGGCTTGAAATGCCGCGAAGTCAACCCTATCCGCATCGCCGTCGCCGTCCATGTCCGCCGATTCGCAACCGGGCGCCACGGGCTGCCCGGGGCCGCTCATGCAACCGGCAAAGAAGGAGAAGTCGGCTAGGTCGCCCTGGCCGTCGCCGTCGAGATCGGCCGGGCAAAGGACAGGGTTGGGTACGATGCTTCCGCTTATGACATGCCCCTTGTGGCTGATGCCCTGCTGAATATCGAACATGCTTCTTGCCGTGTCGATCACCGAGGGCTGATCGGGCGAGAGGGGCTGGATGAAGAACAGCGTCAGGTCCAGCCCGCGATCGTGGAAGTTGCCCGGCAGGGTGAACTCGGCCGAAGTCACATCGATATTGATATTCAAGGCCTGGTGGTCGGTGCCGTACCAGGGAATGAACAGATCGACAAACTGCCCGGAGCCGTTGCCGAAGTCACCTTCTTGATAGGTCCATTGGAAGGTGCCGGTCATTTGCTGGGCGGATTCCCACGGATGACTGATATCAGGGAGCAGCCAGACATCGGCTAGGTCATAGGTCACCACGACTGTCTGGGCCAAGGCTGTCGGCGACAGGAAAGCCAGCCAGGCGGAGATGGCCACTCGAAGAATCCGTGCGTGTTTCATCGGGCGTACGCTTTCGTGGCACATGCGCATCAGGTCATCATGCGGCCCCAGGTCCGTACCAGACTCCGCGACGAGGCTAAGGCGCGGTCACCACCACCATGGAGCCACTGATCAAGTCGCCCACGGTGACGTTGTCGCCGGCGTTGACTTCGGCGGGGAAGTTGTCGGGAAGCGGAATCTTGCCGGGCTCCAGGTTGGTGTCGAACTCCACTTCGGCGGTGCCCAGCGCGCCGACGGTGATTTGGCCGATGATCTCGCCGTTGATGGCAATGTCATGGGCGGTTCCCGGTGTCGCGTCTTCCACCTCGACGGTGAAGCGTTCACGGTCGGGATCAAGACGATACTTGGCATTTCCGCTGGGCAGGCCGCTACCGGTCAGGGCGGCCCGCAACTCGGCCGAGCCTCCCCCCACGCCGCTGCCGCCCATGCCACCGGTGCCAGCATCGTCCATACCGCCGGTGCCAGCATCGTCCATGCCACCGGTGCCCGCGTCGTCCATCCCACCGGTGCC
>JBHHVM010000075.1:0-10620 GCA_046754265.1 Phycisphaerae bacterium | reverse complement strand
AGTTGGTAGAGCAACGGACTGAAAATCCGTGTGTCGGCGGTTCAAGTCCGCCCCTGCCCAGTATCGTAAACCGCCATGAGTGCTGAGCTTATGGCGGTTTTTCGATACGTCGCAACCCGTCCGAAAATCGAATTTCCCGTCCAACAATCTTAGCACCGCTTCGCGTGTCGTCTGGAGGGGAAACCGCCGACCCCGCGAGCCGGCCGAAACGCAGGTGGGCTATGCGGCCTGGGCATGGCGCCCTGGCTACCGCTCATGATCTGCGGCCTATGCCGCCTTAGAAGGTCCAACTCGTGACGCGCTCATCGACGTGGATGGCGGCCTCGGGAAAGGAGGTGGCAACCTTCGGCTCGAGCCTTTCCGGGCGTCAATGTTTGTTAGTGCTGGCCTGTGTCACACGGCTTGGGGCTGTGCAGACGCGAAGTGCGCACAGTTTCGGCCGGCGCCCTTGGCCTGATAGAGGGCTTCGTCCGCAGCTTTGAGCAGTTCATCGGTACCGCGCGTGTCGGTCTGTCTTTCGGCGCCGCCCAGACTGACGGTTACGCTCAGCGGTTGGCCCTGGTGGCGGATAGTCTGGGCTTCGACGGCTGCCCTCATTCGTTCGGCGCATAGGCGGGCCGAGGCGAGGTCGGTGTGAGGGCAGAGCACCAGGAACTCCTCGCCGCCAATGCGGCACACCGTGTCGGTATTGCGAACGCTTCGGCGAAGCACCTTGGCGGTTGCCCGTAAGACCAGGTCGCCGACGGCATGACCGTAGGTGTCGTTGAACTTCTTAAAATGATCGATGTCCAGGGCGATGCATGACAAGGGGTGTTTGTAGCGGTCGGCTAGTTTCCAGGCGGCGTCCAGTTTTTCGAGGGCGCACCGACGGTTGGTCAGCCCGGTCAGCTCATCGGTGGTGGCCATGACTTCAAGCTGCTGGTTCAGGACGGCCAGTTCCGCGTTGGCTTTGTGCAGGGCCAGGTTCTGTTCTCTGCGGTCCTTCTCGAGCCTGACGATGCGTTCACCCACACATAGCCGGGCCATCAGCTCTTCTGTATCAACCGGCTTGGTCAGATAATCATCCGCCCCGGCATCGAAGGCTTCAAGGAGGTGGGTCCGCGTGGTATTGGCCGTCAGGATAATGACGAATGCAAACTCGAGCGATTCCGAGGAGCGAATCGCCCGACACAATTCCAGGCCGTCCATCTCGGGCATGACCCAGTCGGTCACCACAAGTTGTATGCCCTCAGACTGAATGAGCCGCAGGGCTTCGGCCCCATCACGTGCGGTGATGACTTCATAGTTGCACTTTGTCAATTGGTCGACCAATATCGATCTGGATAAAGCGGAGTCGTCGGCAACCAATGCGCGCGGTTTACTCTTGTTCGCCATTTCCAAGTCCATCATAAACGACAGGCCCGTATGGTCGGCCCAACCGGACCGGCACACTTGGCATACCCTGTTGATTCATCGGTGCGAACGTGAGGGGTCGCCAGATATGGTCCTGATCTGCGTTTCAGTGGCCGGAGGGAGTCGAAGTGCCGTTGCAGAGGCTGCCACGCGGCGTGGTATCGGACCGTGTGAGTGTTGGGTTTCGGGATGGCGATGCCTCTGGACGGTCACACGGCTCACCCTTATGTTATCGGCACCCCACCGGTTCGGCGGACGCTGGCGACGGGCGTCACGCGGGTCGGCGTTGAGACCAAAGCCCCATGCTCCAACGGTTTCGTTACGGCTTTATCGTGGTGAGCGCGCTGTTTGCCCTCATTGTGCTGGACGCGTTCATCGCGGACGCGGTCCGGGGACCGTGGGCGAGCTTGCTAGGCCACGGTTCGATCATTCCCTTGTGTTTTTCCGTCTTGGTGGTGCTGGGCTCGAAGGAACTGCTTGGCCTCCTGCGGGCCGTCGGTCTGGCGCCCCACGCGGTTATCGGAACGACCTTCGCGCTGCTGCTCTTGCTGTCGCCGTGGTTTTGTGCCGGGGAGCTTTTCGGGCGAGGGCCGTTTGACGTCGAAGGCTGGCGATGGCAGTTGATCTGGCTGGCGGTGATGGTGGTGATGACGGCCCTGGCCCAGCTCAGGCGGGGGGTTGGACCGACGGCGTTCGCCGACGTGGGCGCCACCTGGTTGATGGTTCTGTATTTGGGGCTGTTGCCGTCGTTCGTGATGATGCTGCGATGCTGGTCCGACCTGCCGGGTGCGGAGGGCGCTTTTTGGGTGATGGCCTTTCTGGTGGTCACCAAGTCGTCCGATATCGGGGCCTACGTCTTGGGGACCCTCTATGGGCGGCACAAACTGGTGCCGGCGGTCAGCCCGGGCAAGTCCGTGGAAGGGGCGATCGGGGGCATTCTGACCAGTGTCACCGCGTCATTGGTTCTATACAGGCTTTATTTTCTCGTCACAGGCTTTGTGTCGCCGGACTCGGACCTGGCCCACGGGTTGGATATGATGACGGCTGGCTATCGCCGGCTGAGTCTGACGCAAGCTATTGTATTTGGGGTAGTTATGTCGATTTCGGGTCAATTGGGGGACTTGTTCGAGTCGGTCTTCAAGCGGGCTGCGGTCCAAAAAGACTCAGCTTCGCTGTTGCCGGGGGTTGGGGGGAGCCTGGATTTGATCGATAGTGCGGTAATGGCCGCCCCGGTGGCCTGGTTCTGCCTGACGGTTTGGTGGGATGTTGTATAGTATGGGACGGTCGGACCGCCTGGTGCCCGGACGTGTGTGGGCCGGTTGGCGGCCGAGGTGACGGAGATAGCACCCACAACAGTGGAACTGACCATTGCCATCGAGAATACCGATCGCCGGTCGGCCCTGTTTGGATCGGCCGATCGCAACCTGCGACTGATCCGGGCGGCGCTGGACGTGCAGGTGACCGCTCGCGATTCGTCGATCAAGTTGGCCGGGCCGGCCGAGGCGGTGCGCAAGGCCGCCCGCGTCTTGGAGACGCTCCAAGTGCATCTGCGGAGGCACCAAACGGTGGACACCGAAGATGTTTCGCGGGCGCTGGCCGACGCCTCCAAACCGCGCCGGCATGGCGGGAACGGGTGCATCGAGGTCTATGCGTCCAACATTTCCATCGCCCCCAAGACGGCCGGTCAGGAGAAGTATGTCTCAGCCATCTACCGAAACGACCTGACCTTTTGCCTGGGGCCGGCCGGTACGGGTAAAACCTATCTGGCGGTGGCGGTGGGGGTCAGCCTGTTGAAAAGCAAGCAGATCAATCGCATCGTGTTGGTGCGCCCGGCCGTTGAGGCCGGCGAAAAGCTCGGCTACTTGCCGGGCGACATGCAGGCCAAGGTCAATCCCTATCTGCGCCCGATCTTCGACGCCATGCACGACATGATGACTTTCGATCAGATCAAGCGATTCATGCAGAACGATGTGATCGAGGTCATCCCCCTGGGGTTCATGCGCGGTCGGACGTTGAGCAATTCGGTCATCATTCTGGACGAGGCCCAGAACACCACGGTCTCGCAAATGCTGATGTTCCTGACCCGCTTGGGGCACCACAGCAAGATGATCGTCACGGGCGACGATTCGCAGATCGATCTGGAGCCCGGCAAGACCAGCGGCGTTCGCGACGCGGTGCGGCGCCTCAAAGGAGTCGAGGGTATTGGCGTGATCCGGCTTTTGGAGACGGACATTGTGCGGCACCCCTTGGTACAGAACATCGTCGAGGCTTACGGGGACGGGGATCGACCGGGATGATGGAATTCGGTTCAGGCTCGCCCGGCCCGGCGTTTAGGCATGCCACCCGCCAGGGAGAATCGCCATCCGGGGGATAGAAGCGCCGAGGGAGCGGCACCCGGGAGGTGAATCATGATATTCGGAAAAACCAAAATCCGGCGCAAAAAAGTCCGCCGCCAGCGGGTGGAGAGCAGCCTCTCCTGGTTGGAGCGGTATCGCCGCTCGGTGGGGTTGTGGCCGACGGTGGTCATGATCGTGTTTTCGGCGGCTGCGACCGCGGTCACGTTTAGCGGCCAGCAGTCGCTGCGGTACAGCGTGGGCCAAAAGGTGCGCCAGCCCATCCTGGCTAGAGTGGACGTGGAATGGCAGGACGACATCCGTACCGAGCAAAACCGCCAGGACGCCCGCACCGCGGCGCCGAGCTTCTATCTGGTCAACCACCGGCTGATCGACGAAATCGGCCTGTCAATCCAAACCCTGTACCAGGACGCTAAGGCAGCCGAGACGTTCGACGCCTTTTCGGCCGTGGCGGGGCCCAAGGGCTGGAAGGTGGATGAGGCCCTGTTCGGTGAGTTGCGCAAGCGCATGGACGAACAGGGCAGCCAAGATTTCACCGCCTGGGTGGACAAGCTGGGCGAGCTGCTTCAGGCCCGCTATACCTATCGCCCCGAAGACGCCAAAGCCCATCGGGCCGAGGCCACCGGACTGACGGTGATGGTCCTGCCGTCGGACCCGGCCCAGCCCGAGGCCCAAAGTGTCGAGCCGGTCGAGGTCCCCACGGCGCGTCTCTATCCGATTTCCAATCCCGAACTGGTGGGGCTGTTGGCTTCGGACCTGGCCCAGGAGGCAGGTTTTCCGCGCCCGGTTCTTCAACAGGTGGTTGCCCAAGTGCTGGCCGGCCGACTCGGGGCTGAGCCGTTGTTGACCTACGACCGACAACGTACCGAAGAAGCCATGGAACAGGCTGCCCAAGCCGTGCAGCCTGCGGTGGTCACCTTCAAGAAGGGTCAAGCCCTGGTCTCGCCGGGTCAGGGCGGCGGCGAACTGGTACTGACCCAGGAGCACATGGCCCGGCTGCGGGCCGAGCATCGCCAGTACCAGTCCTTGATCCACAGCGACGATCCGACCGCGGCCCCTTTGCGTGAGAAGATTTACCTGGAACGGGCCGGCGGCGCCGCCATCATCGTGCTGCTGTCGGTCTGCCTGTTCGTCTACGTGGGCAGCTATCAGCACCGCATCCTGGAAGTCGGGGCCCGCACCATTTCTTTGACCGGGTTGTTGCTGGTCATGCTGGTGGCGGCGCGGTTTCTTGATGTTCGTTTTCAGCATCGCGAGCTGGCCCTGCTGCCGGCGCTGGTGGTGGCCTCTTGTCTGGCGATCGCCTACACGCGGCGTTTCGCCATGGGGACCATGGCCATCGCGTCGTTGCTGTTGGTCATTGCCGTCCGCGGCGACATCGGGCTGTTGACCACCTTGGCGGTGGGACCGGCCGTGACGGTCTACATGCTGCAGGACATTCGCACCCGGACGCGGATCATGACCGGCGGGGCCGCCACCTCAGCCGTGGTGTTCCTGACCATGTTCGCGTTCGGTCTGATCGATCAACAGGGCATACGCTTTGCGATGGAAAGCGCCTTGTGGGCCGCAGCCAGTGCCATGGCGGCCGCCCTGATCGTGCAAGGCATTTTGCCGTTCATCGAACGTGTCTTCCGAATTGCCACGTCGTTGACACTGCTGGAGTGGAGCGTGGCGGATAGACCGCTGCTGCAGCGCCTGGCCCGCGAAGCGCCCGGCACGTACAACCACAGCTTGGTCATCGGCACCATCGGGGAGGCCGCCTGCGAAGCCATCGGGGCCAATGGCCTGCGCATGCGGGTGGGGGCCCTGTATCACGACATCGGCAAGATCCACAAGGCTGACTATTTCGCCGAAAACCAGGAGGCCTCGATCAACCGGCACGACAACCTGGCGGCCAGCATGAGCCTGCTGATCATCCTGGGCCACGTCAAAGACGGCGTTGAGCTGGCCCGCGAATACGGCCTGCCGCGAGTCCTGTATCCCTTTATCGAAGAGCATCACGGAACCACGGTGGTCAGTTATTTCCATCACAAAGCCAGCGAGCAGAAGAAGGCCAGCGGCAAGCACGATCGGGAGGTGTCCGAGGCTGAGTTTCGCTACCCGGGCCCCAAGCCGCGGTCGAAAGAGACGGCGGTGATCATGTTGTGCGACGGTGTGGAAGGTGCGGTCCGGGCCATGCCCGAACCGACGGCGGCCCGCATTGAAGGCGTGGTTCATAAGGTGGTTATGGACCGGCTCAAGGACGGGCAGTTCAGCGAGTGCGATATCACGCTGCGCGAGCTTCAGACGGTGGAAGACTCCATCGTCAAGAGCTTGTGTACGTTCTACCACGGTCGCGTGGCCTATCCGCAAGACAAGGCCCCCAAGAAGAAAGACCAGGACGAAGCTCCTGCCGAGGAACGACCCGCCGACCTGGAGCCGACCATCACGCCGCTGGATGCGGGGCAGCCGCGGCAACGGGATCGGGCCTGACACCGAGATGGACGCTCAAGCAAAAGATGATGATGGCGACTACAACATCGCGGTGACCCGGCAGGTCGAGGTGCCCGCCGACCTGGACGATGGCCGAATCATCTTGGCCGTCGAAACCACACTCAGGCATTGCGACTGCCAGGACGCCAAACTGGAATTCGCCCTGGTGGACGACCAGGCCATCGCCGAATTGAATCAGCGCTACCTGAATCATACCGGGCCCACCGACGTGCTGAGCTTCGACTTGGGTGACGATCGGCAGGGCGGGGTCGAGGGTCAGATTGTGGCTTCGATCCAAACCGCAGAGCGCCAGGCCCGGCAACATGGGCACAGCGTCCAGGCCGAGATTATTCTGTACTGCGTGCATGGCACCTTGCACCTGCTGGGCTACGATGACCACGAGCCGGACCAGGCCGCCCGGATGCACCGCTTGGAAGATGAGCTCCTTACGCAGTTGGGATGGGGCCCGGTGTACGCGGCCGGTAGACCATGAGAGTCGCCCTGGTTCAAGTTCGCATCGAGTCGCCCGGGCGCAGCGCCAACCTGGCCCGGGTGATGAATCGGCTGGTGCAAGTGGTTCAAACGGTTCCCGCACCGGATTTGGTGGTGCTACCGGCAGGTTGTGACGGTTCCGGACGCGATAACGTGACCCCAGCCATGATTCAGGGGTTTGGCGAGTCGCTCGCCGCCGTGGCCCGAGAGTGGGGCGTGTATGTGGCTGGGGCGTTTCTTGAGGATGACGGCGGTACACGATTCGAGCAAGCCCGACTCTATGACCCGGACGGCGACGTGATCGGCCGGTCCCAGGGTCGGGGGGATACCGGGTCGGTCGATGTGTGTAAGACGCCGTTGGGCAGGATCGCTCTTAGGGTGGACATCATGGACCGCCCGGCTGAGGCGCCCGCTGCCAAGTGCGATCTGGTGCTGGTGCATGGTCGATGGGCTGCCGGTGACCGACAAGCCCAAGCCGCCTGCGGCCAAGTTCGAGAACGCATGGCGGACCTGGCTCGAAGATCGGCCAGCGCCGTCTGCGCGGTTGGGCCGGTCGGCGCAGCGCCCGGTTCACCATCGCAAGTGTTGATCGGAGCTGGGGCCGTGCATGCCGCCGACGGTGCCTGCCTTTTGAGCCTGGCCTCCCAAGTCGACGCCATCGAGGCAGTGGATTTGGACTTGGCTGCGGCATCGCCGTCGGGTTGACCGGCTCATGAACTTCCGCGGGTCGTCGTGCAAACGGACGCCCCGGTCGGAGTGGAACCGAGATTGTTTGCCTTGAGTTGAGAACGTGGACCAACCTTTCATGTGGGCGATCTTCGTGGGCTTGATCGCCTTACTGACTTTTGCTTCCACCCTTGGATACGTCCTGAGGATGCCTACGCGTGCCCGGCTGGGCGACGTTCTGGCCAAGGCCGGTCGAGACGTGGAGCTAAAGCGTCTGGTCGAGAGCCTGCCCCAACTTTCGCTGGCCATTAGCGCCTTGCGCAGTGGGTTCAGCATCGGTGTGGTATTAGTCGTCTTGGTCTTGCTGGAACGGGCTGGGGCGAGCCCCGATTGGGTCAAATATGTCGGCGCGTTCGTCGCATCCTGGTTAATCGTGCTGATTTTCGGTGTGGCCATTGCCGGCGCCTGGGCCCGCTATGCCGGTGAAACGCTGTTGGCTGCGATGCTGCCGGCCCTGCACGCCTTGCGGGCGGTTCTGTCTCCGCTGATTGGTTTCTTGCACGTTTTTGAGACGCTGGTCCGTCGTCTGGCGGGCGTGCCCCTTCAGACCGCGCAGTCGCAGGCCGCCGATTTAGAGCAGGAGATTCTCAACGTGGTCTCTGAAGGCGAGATGCACGGCGCGGTGGATGAAGAGGAGAAAGAGATGATCGAATCGGTCATCGATCTGCGCGACACCCAGGTCGAGGCCATCATGACCCCGCGCACGGAAATCGAGGCGGTCGACAAGGCCGTGACGCTCGACGAATTGAAGCTGCGCATCGGTCAGTGGGGACATTCCCGCATTCCCGTGTACGACGGCACCATCGATCAAATCGTCGGCATGCTCTACGCCAAGGACTTGATTCAACTGGCCGACGATCAGCCGTTCGACGTCACCAGTGTCATGCGGGCCGCTATTTTCATTCCGGAAACCAAACTGGTTCGCGATCTGCTGCACGAATTCCAGGACCGCAAGGTCCATATCGCGGTGGTGCTGGACGAATACGGCGGCACGGCTGGGCTGGTGACCATTGAGGATATTCTCGAGGAACTCGTCGGCGAGATCGTGGACGAATACGAACCCGACGAGCCGGCCGCCATCCGCCGCATCGACGACAGCACGGTCGAGGTCGACGCCCGCATCCGCATCGATGATCTGAACGACGAACTGGACGTCGAGCTGCCCGAAGACGAAGACTACGAAACCATAGGCGGTTTCGTTTCCAGCACTTTGGGCAAGATTCCCGCCGTGGGCGAGCGCTTCACCCACCAGAACATCACCATCGACGTCATCGAGGCAGAGCCGCGCAAGACCAAACGCCTCCGCCTGCACATCGCCCCGGCGCCGATTTCGGACCACGAATCCAAATAACATCGAGATGCTGGGCCGGGGCGATCCCTCTTTCGAGCGTCCAACTTGGTCACTGATGCAGGGGATGTGCTTCCCCCGGCGGTCTTGCCCGGACCAAGCGGCCCGCCCGCGTGCGATCCAACGGCACACGCGGGCGGGGCTGGGAGCCGCGACAAGGGGAGCAATCACGCAGCACTTAAAACCCGTATCTTGAAGCGTCGCGGTCGATGGGCTTCCTCCTGGCCGAATCGGGCAAGTCTTGTCCACCTACTCACACTCGAGATCTGACTGTTGATCGATGACTCCCTGTTTGAAATCATCGAGGGTGAATTCGTCGGTGAAGTTGGACGACCTAAAACAGCCCGCGTCAATCATGGCCAAATTGTTAGCCAGTACGGGGCACTGCACGTCAGCACTGAACGCGTTGGGGGCATTAGAAACATCCTCGGACAACTCCGCGGCTCGAAGGGCGAGCTGAGCACAGGTGCCACCGCCGCCACTTGGACCGCCTCCACCCCCACCGCCGCCGCTGGATTGACATCCCAAGCTCGCCATGACGATCACGGCGGGTGTTATTGCTGTTACCCAGATCATACGTCTCTTGCCTCTGCACTTCATTTCTTGTTTCTCCTTCCAGTATCCAAACCGGCCTGCGCTGTCGGTGGGCGTACTGGTTTCAGGCGATCTTCGAGACGGCTTTGGAGTCCATGCCTACAGTTCGTCGACAAATGCGTCGTCTACGGCCGGCACATCGTCGAAACTCGGAATCCCGCCAATGTACGAGGTCGCGGTGGCCATCATGCTGTGCAACAATCCACCGGCGGGGTCGCAGCCCACGGCCGTGAGCATTTGTCCGCCGCAACACGCCAGCGTGAGAAGCACCATGATTCGTTTCTTGATTCGCATGATCGAGTCTCCTTTGTCACCAAACATCCCAGGTCGTTTTCCGGTCCGCGGGGCACCATGCCTCACGTCGTTCAGAGATGGGTACGTAATGGAGGATTGAATCTTAGGCGTTCCCGAGTTTTTTTTGTGCGGAGCCATTCTAAGCCAGTGCCGCGGACCCGGCACACCACCCGAGCGGCAACCTGACGTGGGTCTGTGACGATCCGAGCGAGTTACTTGAGTCGTCCTCAGAGCTGTTGGCCCAAGTCTGCTGACAAGCTGATGTAAATGTATCGCCTAGGGTATTACCCCCCCCAGACGTGCCCGTTAGCGGATGCCTTGCGGATTGGGGCCCGCTGTCGCTATAATGTGAACTTCGGGCTGTTTCTGGTTGCATGGTGAATAGGATGCATACGACTCGCGCCAGCCTCCTCCTGCGCGTCCGCGACCCCAAAGACGCGACCGCATGGACCGAGTTCGACGCTATCTATCGGCCTTTGCTCGTGCGATTCGGCCAGTCGAACGGCCTGGGGGAGGCCGATGTCGAAGACGTGGCACAGCACTGCATGACGGCCATCCACAAACGGATTGCAAGTTTCGATTACGATCCCGAAAAGGGCCGTTTTAAGGGTTGGCTGCGGACCCTGGTCAACAACCGCATCCGCGATCTGCATCGCCGTCGCCAAGACGAACAGGCCAGGACGGGCGACTTCGACCTCTGGCTCAAGCCAGATTTTTGCATCGTTGTAGTCATCCTGTGAACCCTTTCCGACATGCACACTGGCCCGTTGTTCATGAAGGGCGTCATAGCTGTGAAACCAAAACACGAGAGATCCCTCTTTCAACACCCTCGGGCTCATTCTACGCCTCTTCTGGAACAAGTGCTTACACCCAGCGCCAGGGGTCAGCCGCGCCGGGAAGCGGGAGCGGAGCGGACGCTGGAGGCAGTCAGCTGTAAGGCAATGTTCG
>JBHHVM010000074.1:0-10683 GCA_046754265.1 Phycisphaerae bacterium | reverse complement strand
TGCCGTTGACCGTCGGGCACAAAAGCCCTATAAGGAGGGATTCTCGATCTTTTGCCCGAACGGGCCCGCCTTTGGGGTTACGGCATGTCGAAGTCCGACGCCAATCTCGATGGATTACGTCAACGCATCGACGAGCTGGACGAGGAGATTGTCGCTCGTCTTAACCAACGGGCTGACCTGGTGGTCAAGATCGGTCAGACCAAGCGCCAAGCGGGTCGGGCAGTCTTCGTCCCGCAGCGCGAGCGCCAAGTTCTGGACCGGGTCCGCCGGTGCAATCAGGGCCCGCTGCCCGACCCCACCATCACGGCTATCTACCGCGAGTTAATGAGCGGAAGTTTTGCCCTGGAGCACCCCCCGCGAATCGCCTACCTGGGGCCGGTCGGGAGCTACTCGCACCTGGCTGCCGTCCGCAAGTTCGGCTCGTCCGTCGATTTCGAGGGCCTGGATCGTATCGAAGCGGTCTTCGAGGAAGTGGAACGCCACCACGTCGACCTGGGGCTGGTGCCCATCGAAAACTCTCTGGGCGGGGGCGTGGTGGACACGCTCGATGCCTTCATGCGGCACAACGTCCGCATCTGCGCGGAGATCAACTTGGCTGTGCATCATCACTTGCTGGGCCGGTGCAACCTGGATCAGATTGAAAAGATCTACTCCAAACCCGAAGCATTCCGCCAGTGTCACGAGTGGCTGACCGAGACCGGTCTGTACGCCAAGACACACCCAGCCACCAGCACCAGCAAAGCGGCTGAGTTGGCGGCCGCCGAACCGAATGCAGCCGCCATCGGCAGCGCCCTGGCCGCCGACCTGTACGACCTGCCCATTCTGCGCGACCGCGTCGAGGACAACCCCGACAACGTCACCCGCTTTCTGGTCATCTCGACCGAATCGGCTGCCCCCACCGGGGCGGACAAGACTTCCCTGATCTTCTCGGGGGCGGACCGCCCGGGGTCACTGGTCGAAATCCTTGATATCTGGCGTCAGGCGGGCATTAACATGACCTTTATCGAGTCCCGCCCGGCCCGCCATCGGAATTGGGCGTACAGTTTCTTTGTTGACCTGGAGGGGCACGCCGAGGCTGAGCCGGTGCAGTCAGCCATCGACTCGGCCCGGCAGATCTGTGCCTTTCTTGAGGTGCTGGGTTCGTTTCCCAAGCCCGACGAGGTTTTTCATTGATCGGCCTGCGGCCGATCGGCGGTGTTTGATCATGGACATGGTGGCAGTTCTCAAACCCAACCTTACCGACGAGGCTGTCGATGCGCTGGTTGAGCGCATCGGGGCGTTGGGTCTGAATCCCCATGTTTCCCGGACCGAGACCCGGGCGGTCATCACCACCAGCGGCGGGGGCGATCCACAATTGCGCGACCGGATCGCCCAGCTCGAAGGTATCGATCGCGTGTTGCCCATCGCCAGGCCCTATCGGTTGGCTTCGCGGGAGACGCGCGAGTCGGACACTATTTTGGACATCAAGGGCATCCGCATCGGCGGGCCCCACGTCAACGTCATCGCCGGGCCTTGTGCCATTGAAGGGCGCGACTTGCTCTTCGAAGTCGCCGCCGAGGTCAAAGCGGCTGGGGCTTCCATCCTTCGCGGCGGGGCCTTTAAGCCGCGCAGCTCGCCCTATTCGTTCCAGGGCAAGGGCCGGGAAGGCCTCAAATGGCTCAAAGAGGCGGGCGACGCCCACAACATGCCGACCATCACCGAGGTCACCGACCCGCGCGACGTCGAAGCCGTCTATCAATATGCCGACATGTTTCAAGTCGGGGCCCGCAACATGCAGAATTACAACCTGCTGTTGGAGGTCGGGCGGACGGATAAACCGGTCTTTATCAAGCGCGGCCTGGCGGCCTCGATCACCGAACTGTTGATGTCGGCGGAATACGTGCTTAGCCAAGGCAACCACCGGGTCATCGTCTGCGAGCGGGGCCTGCGGACCTTTTCCGACGAGACCCGCTTTACGCTGGACGTCTCAGCCGTGCCGGTCCTGAAGGAGTGTTGCCACCTGCCGGTCTTTGTGGATCCCTCGCACGCGGCTGGGCGGCGGGATCTGGTGCCGCCTCTGGCATTGGCCGCCATCGCCGCGGGAGCGGCCGGGGTCATCGTCGAGGTCCACACCTGCCCGGACAAAGCCCTGTGCGACGGTCCTCAAGCGGTATTGCCCGAAAAGTTCGGCATCATGATGGAACAACTTCGGGCTATCGCCGAAATCGTAGGCCACCGCCTGACGCCCTGGGGCCAGGACAACGCCGGAGTCAGGGCCCCCGCCAACGGGGGATGGATGAGTTGAAGAGTTCAGAGTTTCGAGTAGCGAGTTTTGAGTTGACAACGCGGTGGTAGCCAGAGCCTTTTGAATAACTCGCTACTCATAACTCGCCACTCAAATCGGAGATTTGAAGATGCGTCGTCCTTTCGTGGCTGGCAACTGGAAAATGCACAAGACGCTGGCCGAATCCCGCGAGCTGATGAAGGGGATTCGCCAGGGGCGCGACCCCGACCTGGACGTGACTGTGGCTGTGTGCCCGCCGGCCCAACTGCTCATGCCCATGTGTAAGGAGATCAACGGTACGCCCATCAAGCTGGGTGCCCAGAACTGTCACTACCAAAGCCAGGGTGCGTTTACCGGCGAGCTGTCCCCCAGGATGCTGATCGACGCGGGGTGTACGTATGTGATCATCGGGCACAGCGAGCGGCGCCAGCTTTTCGGTGAGACCAACGCGCTTTTGGCCCGCAAAGTACCGGCGGCGATATCGGCCGGTTTGGAAGTGATCTACTGCGTGGGGGAAACGCTGGAGCAGCGCCAGGCCGAGAAGACCGAGCAGGTGCTGACCAGCCAGATGGAGGAAGTGCTGACCGCCGGCATCGACCTGGCCAAGTTGACCCTGGCCTACGAGCCCGTCTGGGCCATCGGCACCGGTCAGACCGCCACCCCGGACCAGGCCCAGTCAGCCCATCGCTTCATCCGCGGATGGCTGGCTGAGCGCTTCTCGCCGGACCGGGCCCAGGCGGTGGTGATTCAATATGGAGGCAGCGTCAAGCCCGGCAACGCGGCTGAGCTGATGGCCTGCCCCGACGTGGACGGGGCCCTGGTCGGCGGGGCCTGCTTGGTAGCCGACGACTTTCTCGCTATCATACGGGCCGCCGGCAAGGCCCAGGCCTGAGGCGATCGCCCCCCGGAGGGTCCGGGCCCAACCTCAAGAGGCCCAGCCATCGCGGGGTGATTCGAAACGTGAGCCGTATTCGTGCGTAACTTCTTTTGGCGGAATAACTTATGACTTTGCTCCTCGGAATGAGCCTTTTACAATGGGTCATGTGCCTAACCACCCTGGCGGTGTGTGCCCTCTTGATGATCGTGATCCTGCTGCAGCGGGGGCGGGGCGGCGGTTTGTCGGCTGCTTTCGGCGGCGGAGGCGGAAGCAGCGCCTTCGGGGCCAAGACCGGCGATGTGTTCACCGTCATCACCGTCGTGCTGGCCATCGTGTTTCTTCTGATGAACGTGGCTGGCAACTACATTTTCATGCCGCCTACAGGAACCCCCCAAGCGGCGACGGCCGGTGTTTCACCGCTAACCGTTCCCCCGGCCAACGCCCCGACCGGCGGCCTGCCGGGCCAGGGACTGCCCGCCGTGCCGCCGGCTCAAACTCCGGGGCCAACGGGCTTAGCCGGTGACCAGACGGGGGCTGGTTTGCCGCTGCCGGGCGTACCGGCCCAAGACGCCCCAGCCGGTGGCGCCATCGACCCGCCTGCCGATGCCGGCGGCAAGACCGATGCGGACGGTCCTTCCAACCCGCAGTAGCTCAGCATGATTGTCTCCATGACCGGTTTTGGAAGCGCCGCCAAGTCCCAGGATGGGACGGCCTATACGCTGGAAATCCGCAGCTTGAACAATCGCTATTTCAAGGCCTCGATCAAGCTGCCCGAGCCGTTGCAGTTTTTGGAACCGGATATCGAACGCGCCTTGCGAAGCGTCTTGAGGCGCGGCAGCGTCAACTACACCCTGCGGATCCGTAGTGAAGGGCCGATTACGGGGCTGGACATCAACACGGCTGCCCTGGAACAGTATCTCCAGCGTATCTGCTCGGCCAAGGTGCCCGATGGCGTCTCGGCCACGATCGACCTGGCGGCCGTCTCGGCCATGCCCGGCGTCTGCCAGCCGCCCGAAGCCGACGACTCTCAGCGCGAGCAGCAGCGCCACATCGTCACGGACTTGACCGACCATGCACTGGACGGCCTGGTGGCGATGCGCCGGGCCGAGGGCCAGGTTCTGCGGCAGGAACTGCTGGGGCAGTGCGAGCGACTGGTCGAGCACCTCGAGGCCATCAACGAACGGGCCCCGCAGGTTACCACCGAGTACCATCAGAAACTCAGGGCCCGGGTGGAGGATCTCACGGCCCAGGCCCGGCTGGAACTGGACGCTGATGCGCTAACCCGCGAGGTGGCTCTGTTCGCCGATCGGTGCGACATTACCGAGGAGATCGTGCGTCTGCGCAGCCATTTGGAGCAATTCGAGGGCCTGTGCGACAGCGGGCCGCACATCGGCCGGAAAATGGATTTCTTGGCCCAGGAGATGTTGCGGGAATCCAACACCATCGGGTCCAAGAGCAACGACGCACAGATTGCCCGGGCGGTGATCGAGATCAAGGCGGTGATCGACCGGCTAAAGGAGCAGGTCCAGAATGTCGAGTAGCCCGGGCCGACGGGGCGTGTTGGTGGTGATCAGCGGACCGTCGGGAACGGGCAAGACCTCCATCTGTGAGGCCTTGCTGGCCCGAGACAGCCGGGCGATCTGGAGCGTGTCGGCCACGACGCGCCCGCCGCGCTCGGGGGAGACCAGCGGGTCGAGCTATGAATACATTAGCCGGGATGAGTTCGAGGCCCGGCGAAGCAGGGGTGAGTTTTTGGAATGGGCCGAGTACGTCGGCCACCTATACGGGACGCCAGCCGAGCCGGTCCGCCGGGCCGTGGCCTCCGGTCAGGACGTCATCATGGAGATCGACGTGCAAGGCGGAGCCCAGGTGGCCAAGAAAGTGCCTGAATCGGTCCGCATCTTCGTGTTGCCGCCGACGATGGAATCGCTGCAAGCCCGGTTGGAAGGGCGTCAAACCGAATCGGCCGAGCAGTTGGCCAAGCGCTTGGCTGCGGCCGATGGTGAAATCGGCTTTGCCCGGGACTCGGGCAGTTACCGCCACTTTGTGGTCAACGACGTGCTCGAGGCCACCGTGGCTGAGATCGCGGGCATTATTGAATCCGAGCGGGAGACATATTCGCAATGATCGAGGCTCTCAAGAACGACGATATCATCCACAAGATCGGTGGGCGTTTTAAGTTGACCGCCCTGATCCAGCGGCGCTGGCTGGAATTGATGCGCGGGGCCAGGCCCATGGTCGAGACCCAGGGCCTGACCGAGCTGGAAGTGGTCGTCAAAGAGATCACCGAAGGCAAGATCGAATCCAAAGAATGGGTGGAACACCCTGAGGACGAGGAAAGTGAGTCCTAAAGCGGACCCCGGCGGCGACCTGTCCGGCTATTGCGTGCTGGTGGCCGTGTGCGGCGGCATCGCAGCCTACAAAGTCTGCCATGTTGTGTCAGCGTTGGTGCAGCGCGGTGCCCGGGTCAACGTGGCCATGACCGAGGCGGGCACTCGCTTCGTCGGAGAAGCCACCTTCGCCGCCCTCTCGGGCCGGCCCGTGCTGACCTCCCTGTGGGATCGCCGGGCCGCCGCCGACCCCCAACATATTCGCCTAACCGAATCGGCCGACCTGACTCTGGTTGCCCCTGCCACCTACAACATGATCGGGAAGATCGCCACGGGCCTGGCCGACGACCTGGTCAGCACGCTGCTCAGCGCCACGGCCGGCCCGGTCATGTTGGTGCCCGCCATGAACAGCCGAATGTGGGAACACCCCGTTCTACAAGCCAACATCGCCCGACTTGGCGACTTGGGTTACCTGGTCGTCGGTCCCGCCGAGGGCTGGCTGGCCTGCCGCACCGTGGGGCCTGGTCGTATGGTCGAGCCCGACCAGATCCTCGACGCCGCGGCCGCCCAGTTGCGATCGTCGCCGCCCAAGGCAGGCCCAGCGAGATAGATCCTTGCGCCTCCTCATCACAGCCGGGCCGACGCGGGAGTTCTTCGACACCGTGCGCTTCATCTCCAACCCCTCGTCCGGGAAAATGGGCTATGCGCTGGCGGCAGCGGCCCTAAGTAGAGGACATGATGTGGCACTGGTCAGCGGGCCCGTGGGCATCGATCCGCCCGAAGGCGTCGAACCCATCAGCGTGGTCAGTGCCCAGGAAATGTTCGAGGTCAGCGTCGCTCTGTTCGCCGAATGCCAGGCTGCGGTCATGACGGCTGCGGTGTGCGACTACCGACCCATCCGGAAGCTGAATCACAAACTCCAAAAGCACAACCGGGATCGGCCCCTCACGCTCAAACCCACAGTGGATATTTGTGCCCATCTCGGCTCGATCAAGGGCCGGCGTGTGGTGATCGGTTTTGCGATGGAGGACCACGATCACAAAGCTCATGCCCAGGCCAAGCTGATCCGCAAACACTGCGATGCCATGGTGCTCAATGGGCCGGACAACGTGGGTGGTGACAAGGCCACCGTGGAGATCTTGACGCTGGACGGTGGGTGGTCTCGACCCGTCAGCGGCACAAAACTCCACGTGGCTGAACGCATCATCAAACTGACCGAGACGCTCTACGCCGTCAATCCTCCCACCGGTTGAAAACCGGTGCCACACAACTGCCGCACGGGTTTTGGGATGCACTGTTAATCGGGTCCAGCCGAAGCTCGATCAGCCTCGTTCAGGGCTGCTTCCAGGAGTCGTTCCAGCCAAGCTAGGCGTTGGGCATCCGACCCGCACCTGTCGCGTGCCAGGCAGTACGCACCGATGACAGCCGCGATTCGACGGGTTCGCAACCTGGCGCCCGACAGATCAACTCTCCCAGCCCGTGGCGGAACCGGGGTCGCGGTGGCATAGCGTGTCTTGGCGTGGTCAAGACGCGCGATCAGCCCGGCGCCGGCCAACTCCGGCTTGATGATGACGAAACGATCCGGCAGAACCCGAGGGTCGCGTCGATCGCTGCCGTCGAACTCGACGTATCGCGAAAGCGGCAAGGCGGCTTCGAGCGAAGGTGACAGGGGGATCACCAAGGGCTCTTGGGCCTGGGCGTTCATCGGGCGCCCGACCAGTTCGCCCAGTCCCGAAGCTTGCAGGCCCAGCAACCAGCCGGCCGCGGCTGGGTGTACCGTCCGGTCGATGACCACCGACAAAGGCATCCCCGCCAGCACGCCGGGGCCTTCCTGGTAGGTGCGGGCTGGAAGACGACGCCAGCCAGCCGAACGCCCCAGCCATCCCGAACAAGGGCCCAAGGAGGCCCGCGCGCAGCGAGGCGGCGTGCGGGCCAGTCCCTCGACCATCCAATCCAGCGTGACCTTGACCTCGCTATAAACTGAGCCGAACGACCGCCCTGTCGTATGCCGCAGGTCCAGGATCCAACGGGCCAAGTGCTGACCCTCCATGGCATCTTCAATCTTTGAGATCGCCGTCGGGCAACAATCCCCCGGCGACAGGGCTACATACAGCACGTCGTCAATGACCTGGACCACCGGTCCCTGGCGCAACCAGGGAGGAACGGTCACCTCCGGCGGTTCGGTCGGTCGAATGTCCACCCGCGGATGACCTGCTAAGGCTGCCAAGGCGTCCAGAGCACGGGCCAGCGTGCTATCGTCCGGAGCAGTCTCCACCTCGGGAATCGCCCGCACCAATTGTGCCGACCAATCCACCCGGCCAGCGGACATACCGGGGTGGCACCATTGCAGCAGCCAGGTCAGCCGGGCCAGGGCGACCAGATTCTCCCGGCCCCTGGGGGTCAGGCCCGCGGCAAGTACCGGTAGTGCCGACCCTTCCAGGCAGGCTGCCATGGCTATCAGGCCTATCAGTCGCCAGCGAGTTACTTTAGAAGGTGCCATGATCAGTCATCCCGCCACCATCGACGTCGTCGCCTATGCCGCCCCCGCGCCCACACCGGCTTGGCGGACCGCATCTTGCGGTGGGGCCAAATCTCCAATACGTGCGGCGATCCGCTCGGTGGCCCGGGTCACCGCTTGCCTATCGGTTTCACCGGCCAAGTCGCTGAGGTCCACCACGGGCCCGAACCGGATGCGAGCCCGATGCCGGGCAAGAAAGCCCGCGGCGACGTTCTCTCGATAAACCGTCCCGCTGATATGGCAAGGAATCACCGGCGCCCCGGTACGCAAGGCCAGCAGGGCTACTCCCTCTTTGGGCTCGACCCGTTCGTCGGGCGCTGGGATTCGTCCTTCGATGAAGATGCCCAGCGCTTTGCCCGACCGAAGATGCCGCAAGGCCGCTTTGGTGGCGGCCACGTCCTGCCCGTCGCGCCGAACCGGTATGCACTCCGCCAGGCGCACGAACCAGCTCCAGATGGGCAAGTCGGCGTATTCTCGGGCGATCAAAAAGGCAATGCGCCGATAGGGACACGCGGCGCAGAGGATCGCCGGATCGGTGGGCGAGGTGTGATTGGCGGCGATGATCACCGGTCCTTGGGCCGGCACGGTGCAGGGGCCGATTCGCTTGTGGCGATACCACAACCGACAGATTAAGGCGTTGAACAGCGACGCACCGGCGAACGCCAAGGGATGGGATAATCGCCGGGCCCGCCAGACCACCGCGGCGCCCGCCAAGGCCAAGACACCCAGACCAATGCCCAATAGCCACCATCCCGCCATGGGCCAGGTCAAGGCTGAGACAGCCGGTTTCGACGGGGTTGTCATGGCTACAGGCCAACAGACCATCTCGTGTGTCTCCGGCATACGCTCGATCATCATGCCATAGAATCGCCCGCGGGGCGAAATCCGTACAAGCAGCCCGCCCGATCCGCCGATGCCATTTCAGTATGGACGCCCGAGAGGGTCCGCCCTATCATCCCCCCCGAACGGGGCTGGATGAACTTGCCGGAAAGGAAGCGTGGAGTGACTCACAAGCAGCTCATCGAACGGATCGGCCGGCGCGAATTCACTGTGGGCATCGTCGGCATGGGTTACGTCGGTCTGCCCCTGATGCGCACCTTCACCGAGGCGGGCTTCAAGTGCGTGGGGCTGGACATCGATGCGGACAAGATCAAGAAGCTCAACGCCGGCAAGAGCTATATCAAGCACATCCCGTCGGGCTTCTTGAAGAAGTTGGTCAAGGAGGGTCGTTTCAAGGCCACCACCAACCCCAAGGATCTCCGAAAATGCGGGGCGGTGTTGATGTGCGTGCCCACGCCGTTGAACGAGACCCGCGACCCGGACATGAGCTATGTGATAAGCACGTCAGAAATGATCGCCGCCAATCTCCGGCCTGATCAACTGATCGTGTTGGAAAGCACGACCTATCCGGGCACCTCCCGCGAGTTGATTCAACCCATTCTCGAAAAGGGCGGCCTGAAAGTCGAACGTGACTTTTACCTGGCCTATTCCCCCGAGCGCGAAGACCCGGGCCGGCGGGATTTCAGCACCTCCACCATTCCCAAGGTGGTCGGTGGCATCGGGCCCAAGAGCAAGCAGGTGGCTGCCGCCCTGTACGGGGCGGCCATCAGCAAAGTCGTTCCCGTCGACGGTTGCGACGTGGCTGAAGCCTGCAAGATTCTGGAAAACGTCTACCGCTGCGTGAACATCGCCCTGATCAACGAGATGAAGGTCCTGTTCGACAGGATGGACATCAACGTGTGGGAGGTGGTCCGCGCCGCCGCCACCAAGCCCTTCGGATTCCAGGCTTTTTACCCCGGGCCGGGGCTGGGCGGGCACTGCATCCCCATCGATCCGTTTTATCTGACCTGGAAAGCCCGCAGCGTGGGCATGTCCACCCGGTTTATCGAATTGGCAGGCGAAATAAACACCGACATGCCGGACTACGTCATCGCCAAGACGGCTGAGGCGTTGAACCAGCATAAGAAACCCATCAATGGCTCGAAGATTCTGATTCTGGGGTTGGCCTATAAAAAGAACGTCGACGATTGCCGTGAATCGCCCTCGCTGGAGCTGATCGAAACGTTGCACCAGCGCGGGGCCAAGGTGGACTACAACGATCCCTACGTGCCCCGAACGCACCGCATGCGCGAATACGACCTGAAGATGTCCAGCAAGAAGCTCTCAGCCGCCATGCTCAAGCGCTACGACTGCGTCCTGATCGCCACCGATCACGACGACTACGACTACGCCTGGATCGTCCGCAACGCCAAGCTGGTGGTCGACACCCGCAACGCTACTGCCAAGATCCGAGCCGGACGTTCCAAGATCGTCATGGCCTAAACAGCCAAAGCCCAGGCCGAGGAAGCCGGGGCTTTTGATTTCAACTTGGCCGGGGACCTGCGACCCCAGCCTCCACAATTCCCGAGGGGCCCTTCTATAAACCAAAGGCGGCAAACAGTGCGGTCTCCAACTCCGTGCCCAGCACGTTGGCTGACTGATTGGCAAAACCGATCGCCAGGGCTGAGGCGATAAACTCGGCGCCGCAGCCAGCCACCTGCAACAGCGGCATGGCAGCCAGGGCAATTAGCACGCGACGTGAAAATCGATGTTTGCGGAACTTCATGCCGGTCTCCTGAAAGGGGGCTCGTCCACCGGTCCGCACTATAACGGCACGGGCCCCGGTGGCAAGGGTTTTTCCACCCCCCCCACCGGG
>JBHHVM010000073.1:0-10755 GCA_046754265.1 Phycisphaerae bacterium | reverse complement strand
TGCGTTGCTCAATGTCGAGTTTAATTCAATCCATTGGCTGGTGCTACTGTCCCACACCTGGGCCAGCGTGACCTGCCCGAACTGATTCTGCGGAACCACCAGAATGTTGTTGCCCGCGGTGAGAATCTGGCTGATGGCACTTCCAACGCCGGTGCTGGCAAAGCCGGATGCCCAGGCCAAATCTCCCTGTTGCCAACCTCTAACGCTCACACCGCCACTAGTGGCCCCAGCGATTACAAAGCCGTCGGCCGACGCCTCCACCTGTGCGTTGCTCAATGTCGAGCTCATTTCGATCCACTGGCTCGTGGTGCTGTCCCACGCTTGGGCCCGCGAGAGCTGTCCGAATTGATTGTGCGGCACGACAAGGACGTTCTCAGCCCCAAGCGCGGGCCCAGTCAAGCAAGCTGCTGCCAGCAAGGCCAACCCAAGGCGATTGATGCGCGACGAGTGTTGCATGATTTACCTCATCACTGAATGGGGGGAGTTATCTCAAAGCCCAGCAGCCTCGGGCTTCAGCCGGCGCGGACCTACGAAATACTTGGATTTGAGATAGTTTCATTGGTCGAATCTGCGGGGCCCGTGCCGCCATTCACGGCCAGCCATCCTATCAGATGGCAAACCGGACTTCAATGCATGGCCCCCAATCCCCGGCGCCCCTCATCGTTACAATAGGTCAGGGCAGCGCCAGATTGCCGGCCGCTAACGGATCGTAGACGTTGCGGGTGGCACCCGACCAGTTGGAAAACTCGTCGGTGGCCAGGTCGTAGCGGGTGATGTTCAAGCCCCAGACGGTTCGGGACGTGACCGCACCGTCGAAGGCCTCCAGCGGAATACGGGCTTCGACCACCCACCGACCGTCCTGGACCTGAACGGCTGTGTGGATGTCCGCCTGCCACGGATGCCGTGGACCGACCGGTGGGTCTGTGCCCATGCCGCGCTCGGCATACCAGCCATAGGGTTTGATCACCAGGTGATAAAGGTCCGCCGGCGATCGCGACCCCGTGTTGCCCGGCACCAGTAGAATCTCGACCAGCTCGTCGCCTTGCGGAATCCCATCCTCGAAGCGCACGTAATTGCGACCGCCGCGGGGCAGTCGAGCCGCCCCGTCCAAGGCGCAATTCAACCCGAAATAAAGTGCCTGACCGTCCGTGGCCACGAAACACTGCGTGGCCTGGCTTGCCCGGGTTTGCGGTTGGCGGGGCGATTCGGGGTCTTCACCGGTGATCAGCACAAAGCCCTCAGCCACGTTGCCCACCCCGCTGGGCCAATCGGAAAGGTCGCCGTCCACCTCCAACCGCGTGCCCAGGCGATTGGCTGCCACATAGGCCAGCCGGGCCTGAAGATGCCGCACCTGACGGTCGGAAGTGCGAAGCACCAACGGCAGGTAGCGCACCGCGCCGACGTCAGTCTCGATGGCTGATGCCTCGGCGCGCAGGGTGACCCGCCAAGTGCGCCCCGGGAGGATTTCCACGAAATCTACCTGCGGTTCGAGCGCCGACCAGGCGATGGGCAGATCCTCAAAAGCCAGGCTCCCGGAAACCGGGCTTCGGCCCTGATTAAATAAGGTGACGGATACCGTCACTTCCATCCTGCCCGACGCGGCTGGCCCCAACGGGCGAACCCGCACCCCGTTGACTTTCAGATGCAGCCTTCGAGTGCGCTCCATGAACCGGTGCCACAAGACGCTGTTGCCCGACGCCGGGCCGCGGGCGGTGCCGGCCAAGCTGCCGGGCCGTAGCGACCGCACCAGCTCGTCGGCCATGATTCGCCGGGCGTCGGCCCACAGGCCGGCGTCGGGCACCCAGCCGTCGCAGCGCCCGTCCGCAAAGTGGGCATCGTAACAGGCTGATGCGGCCCGTGGGGCGAGTGATTCGATCAGCGACTCAGCAATGTGGCCCAGGCTTCGCCGCTTGAGCAGCTCGAGGTAGGCCAAGTCCTGCATGGACCGTCGCAGTCGTTTGAGCCGGGCCGACGGCACGGGTTCGTCCAGACCGAAGTATCGTCCGGGGTAAATCAGCGGGGCGTTCCGACCCTCGCAACATGCTTGAGGTGATATGGCTTGATCGACAAAGTCAGGCCAGGCGTTGGCTGGTCCCAGGCGAACCGCTTCAGCCGCGTAGGACTTGGCCTGCCAGGCGATGGCACGCGTGTCGGGCGAGGACGCCCAAAGGTCCGTCGATCCACTGAACGGAGGCCGATCCAGGCGCCAGAAACTGCGCTTGCCCATCATGCGCTCTTGCTGCATGCGTTCGGCGTCGTAGAACTGGGCGGGCGGGCACCAGATGTCCACGTAGCGACTCACGTCCTGCCAGATAAACCCCGTCCACCCATAAGCAGCCATGTCTTGAGGAAAAAGCGGGCACAGCGTTTGGAGACGTTCGTCGGCTCGCCGGCAGATGCGCCCGTAGTGGCGCACCGCGGCAAAGGCCTGGGCCCGGTCGTCGTCAGGGACGGGCAATGCGACAAAGGATCGGGCCAGCCAGCCTTTCCCGTCAAAATGACGGGCGCAGTCGGCCAGGTATTGCTGGAGCACGCGCGAAAACGCCGGCGACGACAGCGCCCCCCACTGGGGTGGCGGCGGATAGTCCGCGGTCAGTGGCACGGGCCAAAGCGGCAGGGGCAGGCGGTCGAAGAAACGCCGCCCGTCGATCAAGTCGGCGGCCACGCGGTCGTAGTCGGTCCAATCCACTTCAGCATTGCCGTCCGCATCCACCCGCAGAACCGGCGTGAGCTTATCGAGAACCGGGCAGACCTTGTGTCGCTGAAGTAGCCGCAGGGTCGCATTCAGCACCCCGTCGAGTTCGGCACCGGCTGGGTGCGTAGACCAACTTCGTTCCGGTGCCAGTGGGCGACCCTGGTAGACCACCTGATGCCCGAAGAGCAACTGGTGGTCCACTTCGGTAAGCAGGGCCAGCCCCACGTCGTTGGGCAACACGAAAGGCCAAACGGTCAGGCGCAGGTCGATTGACCCGATTGGCTGCCCTTGGGCGATGACCGCCAGCGAGCCGCGATAGTTGCCCGGGGCCGACCCCTTGGGCAGATCGAGGTCGATCCACAAATGCAGCGTTTCGCCGAGGGTCAAGTCCATCGGCAATCCGCCGGATCGGGCCCGGGCCGGCACCAGCACATCGGGCACCTGGGCGACGCGTTTCTTGGGCTCCACGCATCTTAGGTGCCACCCCGGGACCGGCCCGGGGCTGACTTCATGGATGCGAAAAACTCGAACGGCGCTGGCCGGAATGATCGCATCGCCACAGCGCAGCGCAGGGGGTTCGACGGTCAGGGCTTGCAGGCTTGAGTTTTTGGCCGAAAGGGACAGGCAAAAGCTCAACGTCTCGCCGATGGCACCAGCCAAGTTCACCGGGGCATCGGCGTGGGCGGGGCGTTGGGTCGCGTCGGCGGTCACCAGAGCAGTAGGGGGGCTCTGCGGATCGTCGGCGAACCAGACTTCGACGCCGGCCGGGCGATTGAGCATACAGCCTGTTACCGGCACCACCAGGAGTAAGGCAGCAAGTCGGGTCTTGGAGACGCGGTTAGGCCCGGCGTGTTCTTGTCGTCGATCAACCACGGCTTCATCCTAGCGAACGATGCTGTCGCAAGCCAACAGTCAGCCCCCGACGCGGACGCCGGGCGATCGAGCGAAGCGGTTTGGATTGACGGCGACGCATAGCCTGCGCTACAATCGGACGGCGCCCGGAATGCTGCCCCATGCCCAGGTCGAACCCCAACCGGCTGATCGAATGGTATTTGCTGTTCAAGGACGAATGGCTTCCGGCTCAGCATCGCCATCTGGCTGATTGGTGGGAGGCGGTCAAGCAGGAGCCTCAACTCGCCTGGGCCACACCGGCGGTGCGGTATGGGGTCTATTCGGCCGGAGCGCTGATCGTGGTCTTGATCGTGGCGAGTGCGATCGAGTCCTTTACGCCACCGCCGCCGGCCGACGCCCAGCCACGGGCGACGACCGCCACCTTTCACGTGGTCTGCTCCAACCCGGATTGCCGGCAGCAGTTTATGATCGAGCGGAAGTTCGGGTTCAGCAAGTTCCCGGTCCAGTGCCCCACGTGTCAGGGCAAAACCGGGCAACGGGGCTTGCGCTGCTCGTCGGCCCAATGCCGAGGCAAATACGTGGCCACCCGGGTCGAGAAAGGGCGGTTGATATGCACAGAGTGCGGGCAGTCGTTGGGCAGGGCGCCTTGACGCGCGACACCGGCACTACGCCGGTTTTTCGATCTTGTATTTCTTAATACGGTAACGAAGGTTGTCGCGGCTGATCCCCAACGAACGGGCCGCCTGGGACTGATTCCAGGATGCCTCGGTCAGTGATTTGACGATCATGGCCCGCTCGTAACCCCACAGACTGGCGTCGCCCTGGTGATCGACAATCTCGGCGGCGTCGCCGGCGATGTCGCGCGGCAGGTGGTCCGGGGTGATCTCCTGGCCGTCGCACATCAACACGGCGCGTTCGATGACGTTTTTCAATTCGCGGATATTGCCCCGCCAAGCGTGACCGGTCAGAGCGGCCGTCGCCTCGGGAGTCAAACGCGGCACCTTTCGGCCCATCTCCAAACTGGCCTGCCGCGTGAAATGCTCGGCCAGCGGGGCGATGTCCTCTCGACGCTGGCGCAAGGCGGGCAGCTCGATGGGAAAGACGTTCAGCCGGTAAAAAAGATCCTCGCGGAAGCTACCTTGCTGGACCGCCTTTTGCAGATCGCGATTGGTGGCCGCGATAATGCGCACGTCGCAGGCCACGGTCTTGGTGCCGCCCACCCGCACGAACTCGCGCTGTTCGAGAACCCGCAGCAGCTTGACCTGGGTCGACGGGCTGATGTCGCCGATTTCATCGAGGAACAAGGTGCCCTGGTCGGCCATCTCGAAGCGCCCGATGCGCTGCGTGGTCGCCCCGGTGAACGAGCCCTTCTCGTGGCCGAATAGCTCGCTTTCCAGCAGCGTCTCAGTAAGTGCGGCGCAGTTGACGCCGATGAAGGGCTTGTCCCGGCGGTTGGATTGGCTGTGAAGGTGCCGGGCGGAAACCTCTTTGCCCGTACCCGTCTCGCCCAGCAACAGGACCGTGGCATTGCTCGAGGCCACGCGCTGGCACAGCGTCAGCACGTGCTTGATCGCCGGGGAATCGCCGATGATCTTGTCGGACCGCAGCACGGCCTGGCGAAGGCCGATGTTCTGCCGCTGGAGGTGTTGATGGGCCTTGGCGTTTTGGGCGGCGGCCGCAGCCAGGTTGGCAAATACCTGCAGCAAGTCCAGATCGGCTTGCGTGAATCTCTGACCGTCGGAGCGGTTCAGCACCTCGACCACCCCGACGATTTCGGATTCGTGCATCATCGGAGCGGCAATAAGACCGCGGGTCTGAAAACTGCTCATGTCGTCGATGCCGCGGAAAAACCGCTCATCGGTATGGGCATCGCCCACCATGGTGGGCGTCGCGGTCCGGGCCACGAACCCGGCAATGCCCAACTCGGCGTCGAACTCCTCGCCGATCAAGGCCGTACCCCGATCGCCCACAGCAGCCACAAAGACCAACTTGTGCCGGGCGCTGTCCAGAAGCAGCACGCTCGAAGCCTCGGCCCGCATGACGTTGGCCGACGAGGTGGCAATGGCGTTGAGCACCTCGTCCATGTCCAGGCTCGAGTTGATCGCAGCGGTAGCCTCGGTCAACGCCGCCAGCGAAGCAGTGCTCAAATTGACGGGAGGAGTCTTCATCATGACCCCCGGCGTCCGTTCGCGATGCTGCCCTGGACCAAGAGGGTCAGGGCAGGATCTCGATCCGGTCGCCGACTCGCAACACTTCGAATAGCTCTTCTATATGGGCATCGCTCAGGGCGATACACCCAGCCGTCCAGTCCGCTTGGCCGTCCAAGGTTCGCAGGCCGCCGCCGTGCAGGCCGATTCCGCCGCCCAGGGCGGTGCTCCACGGCGGGCACTGCTCGTTGCGGTCGGCCTGCCACACCGCCCGGGCCTCTCCACGGGTCAGCAGGCCCAGCTCAAAGCCTCGGCGGGCCACCTCCGTATTCGGGTAATTGATGCCCAGGAACCGCCGGTGTTGGCTGGCCCCGTTCTTGGCGCAGATCCGAAACACGCCTTCGGGCGTTCGCCCATCCCCGGCCCGAAACTTGTTTCCGACGGGGCCTGACCCCAGCGAGATCGGATAGGTCCGGACCAGGGCGTCACCTTCGAACAGGTGCAGCTTCCGCTTGGATTTGAGCACCACCACATGTGGATGCCGCAGGGTCAGCGGGGCGGTTTTGACGCCTGTCGAGCCGGCCAGGCCGGCATTGCCCGCCACCGACGAGACCGCCCACAGGGCGGCCACGCCCACGATCCCAGCCAGGCCCGCAGTGCCACAACACCGCTTGCAGATTGAGGTTATGCGAATCGTCGCCATCGAAGCTGCCGTCACCGACGGCCCATTCCGGATCGAATCCGAACCCTATCGTCGGTGCCACGTAAGGATACAATGGAGTAGTGGATGCGCCAACGGATGAACAACTCCTGGTCCAGCATTTCGCCGGCGACATATCGGGGTTCCCGACCCTGGTCGAGCGGTATTATCGGGAACTGTTCCGATTCGTGCTGCGATTCACCAACAGCTCCGCCGCGGCTGAAGACGTGGTCCAGGACACCTTTCTCCAGGTCCACCTCTCGGGCCACACTTTCGACCCGAGTCGCCGCTTCAAGCCCTGGCTGTTCACCGTGGCAGCCAACAAAGCTCGCGACTGGCACCGCAGCCGCATCCGGCGCCACGAGGTTCCCCTGGACGCGAAAATCGGAGGCCAGGCTGAGGGCGACGAGTCTTTCGCCCAATTGCTGGCCGACGAACCCGACCCGCAGGGACAGGCCCTCGATGCCGAAGACCGCCGCCTGGTCGTGCAAACGGTCATCCACCAGATGCCCGACCACCTTCGCGAGGTCCTGGTGCTCGGGTACTTCCATCGATTCCCGTACAAAGAGATGGCTGAGATTCTGGAAATCCCGCTGGGCACGGTCAAGAGCAGGCTTCACGCCGCCGTCGCCCATTTTGCGAAGCGTTACAAGGCCGTCGCCGGATCGGCCAACGAGCCCGACCAAGCCGTGGAAGGGCAAATCCGGCAGGAGGGTTAGCCAGGATGGCTTAACCACCGGCGAGCCATGATGAGGTTAATCGCTGGTGCGAGAATCCATTCTCGCACCTCACCCGGTAGCTTCTCACAAAACGTCGTAGGGATCGAAGCGAGGCGTTATGTCACCAGATCAACCCATGACCGACGAATTGTTGCTGGACTATCTGCTGGAGCGCTGCGACCCGCAGCAGTGCGAATGGATCCGAGAGGCGCTTCAAGCCGACGCAGCCTTGGCCGCTCGTTTCGCACGGCTCAAGGACACGCTGGACCCGTTGGGCACCTGGACCACACCGCCTCCACCCGAAACGATGGTGTCAGACATTCTCAGCGCCATCGCCTCAGCCGACGCCCGTAAACCTGGACTGGCCGGGGCCGTGCCGGGCTCGTCCAGCCGACGTATCAGTCGTCCTATTATTTCGCTCCGCGAGGTCTTGGCCTTGGCGGCCTGCATCGCCATCTTCTTCGGCATCCTCATGCCCAGCATGTCCGCCGCCCGGCATCACTCCCGCATGAGAATGTGCGCCAACAACCTTCGATCGGTGGGCTTCGGGACCTTGGCCTACGCCACGGCCAGCGGTGGGTTTGCTCCCTATGCGGGACCCTCCGGCGGCAAGCCCTGGTTGGCCCGACCCGGTCAGCCGGCCGCCCCCAACACCCGTCACCTGATCCTGGTGTTCAAAGGGAAGTACGTCGGGGATCCCGACGCCGCCATGTGCCCAGGCCGACGGGACCTCGAATCCGCCAACGGCAGCCGCGTGGCCCAGGCATCGGCCAACCCGGGTGTTCCCAGAATCGGGTACCACCTTCAATACTTCGTCAGGCCCATTCGCGTCGACGGGATCGTCAAACCCTCAGCCATGCCCTTGCTCAGCGATATGAACCCGTTGTTCGAAGGCGGCACCTTTCACCGCGACATCGACCCAGCCACCGCCAACTCGCTCTCGCACCGCGGCAAAGGGCAAAACGTCCTGCACCTAGATGGCAGCGTCCGGCGCTACCCGTCACCCATCAGAGGTTTGACCGATGACAATATCTGGCAGATCAAGGGCCTGCGATACTACGAAGGCAGCGAGGTGCCAGCCGATAGCACCGATGCCTTCATGACGCCATAACCGAGTCGTCAATCCCGACTCATAGACGCCCAGCCGACCCACCCAACACCGGGTCGGCTGTCGTCTTGCGCCGGTGCTGGAATCGGACATGCCGCCGGGTTAGACTGACCGCTCGCCGGTAGGACCGACTTGTTGGGCGACTCCGATGCAAATCTCCAAGCCGCCGCATCGTTGGAACGTCTCGCCCGTTCGGGCGGCGGCCCTGCAACGGGAACTGGCCCCCAGCATCATCGCCCGGGGCAACGTGCCTGGGGCCCGGTATGTGGCCGGGGCGGACCTGGCCTTCACGCCTGACCAGCAACGGTGCATCGCCGGCGTGGTGGTCTGGGACCTGCATCGGCAGGAGGTCGTCGAGCAACGCACTGCGGTCCGCAAAGTAAACTTCCCATACGTGCCGGGGTTGTTGTCGTTTCGAGAAGCCCCCGCCTTGCTGGCAGCCATTGGCAAATTAGCCATCGAGCCGGATGCCTACATCTTCGACGGGCAGGGCTATGCCCACCCCCGGCGGTTCGGCCTGGCCTGCCACGTCGGTCTGCTCATCGACCGACCCAGCGCCGGCTGTGCCAAGAGTCGCCTCATCGGCCACCACGCCGAGCCGGGGCGGCGACGCGGGTCCATGACGCCCCTGATCGACAAAGGCCGGCCCATCGGCACCGTCCTGCGCACTCGCGACAAAGTCAAACCCGTCTACGTGAGCCTCGGTCACCGGCTAAGCCTATCCGCCGCGGAAAAACTCGTCCTGGCCTGCTGTGCCGGATACCGCCTCCCCGAACCCACCCGCCTGGCCGACCATCTCGTCGCCATGGCCAAACGCCGCCTGTAGATTCGGGGCGTTCGCGGCCGCAGCCGCGGTGCCCCGGCCATTCATTGACAAGATACCGTGTGGATGTATGAATCACCCCGTTGCGGTTACACTGATCCCGGCAGTCGGTCGAATCAACGGGCCCATGGCAATGACAGACAACGACATCCCGATGCCAAACGACGAGTCCACCGAGCACAAACACAGCCCCGGAGCGTCTCGGCCGAGTGCATCGGCTGGCATTTCCCGAGCCCGGGCCTTGACCTGGCTTTTGCTCATTCTTGTATGGGCCGGCGGGTGGCGGGCCCTGTTCCTGCAGGGCTGGGCTGCTTCCGACGACGCCGTCTACGTTTCTTGTGCCATCGCGTTGTCGCAAGGAGAGCTGTTGACGTTTGACGGCCAGCCCCTGGTGGACAACCGGGCGGCCCGGGTTTCCTATCTGTCGGCCGTCGCGGCATGGATGGCGCTGTTCGGGAAATCCGATACTGCCCTTTGCTCTTTGGACGTCGTGTGCGGTGTCGCCTCGCTGGCAGCGCTTTACTGGGTGGGCAGCTTGACGGGCGGTCGTCGCGTCGGACTCTGGGCGGCCGGTCTAAAAGCGGTCTACCCACCCGACCTGGTCTACAACGGTTTGGTGTTTCCCGACCACTTCGGACTGTTATTCGTGCTGCTGGCCATGGGGGCCTTCTTGACGGTCCTGCTGCGTCAATCCAAACGTGTTTGGCCGTGGATTTTGGCCGGCGGTTTTGCCATGGCGGTGGCGGTCTCAGCCCGGGAAAGCGCGTTTCTGCTGGGGCTCGCCTTACCGGTCGTGGGACTGTTGGCCTCGGGCAGGCGGGGACTGACACTGGGTGTCGCAGTGGGGGCGGCCGGGCTGGCGTTCTTTTCCTTGGACTTCATCGTGTTGCACGCCGCCACCGGCGATTGGCTGTACCGCGTTCACGCCGCCCAAGCTTCGTTCGGGCAGGGGGGTCTCCACCATCAGGGTTTTTCCTGGGGCAAACTGCTGTACTATCCTTATACATTATTGGTCCGGCAAAGCGCCACCGGCCTCTACGGCTGGTTGCTCCTGGCCGGTCTGATCTGGGCACTGGGCCGCCGGCCGCGCTATCGCCTGGTCTTAATCTGGACCGCCCTGAGCTGGCTATTCATGGAGTTCGGATCGACGTCGCCGACGTCGTATCAACCCATGCCCAAGGGCATTCGCCTGATGGCGCCGATGACCGTCCTGTTGTTCATCCCTTGGGCCGAACTTGCGGTTATGGTGGCCAAGGCACTGCGACGGGCTCGCTGGGCTTTCTACGCCGGCGTCATCGGGGTCCTCTACCACGGGCTCTTTACAGCCAACCAGGCCGCCCAACCCCTCTATTGGGCCGACCACTCGCGCAGTGTCCACGCCGCGGTCATCGCCCAAGCACGCGACGATACGCCGCCGTTGATGCTGCCCCAAAGTGTGTACCGAAATCTCTCACCGGCAGACCAGGCCGCCTTTGTCAACTTGGACCGCATCGACTTATCCGGCCAGAGCAAAGACCTGCCCACGCCAGGCAGCATGCTCTATGCCACCCGGCGTCACAGCCTGGTGATCCCCATCCAGTATTTCAAACTGATGGGTATCCAGCACCGCCACGGGCGCGTGACGCCCGAGCAATACCGGCAGTACCTCGACACCCACGCCCAGGCCATTCCCCTGATCGATCGGCCTCGCCCCCTGGACCGCGTACTCATG
>JBHHVM010000072.1:0-10764 GCA_046754265.1 Phycisphaerae bacterium | reverse complement strand
CCCGCTTGGTCCCCCAACAAATCGGTGATAGCGCTCATGATTGATCTCCCACTTGAATCTGCCGATCACCGCCCGAAATGGCGGCGACAGCGGAGGATACCCGATCCCCAAAGCCCGGCCAAGCCCGGCGAATGGCCCAGTTGCTAGAATGGGGCGTCTGGGGTAGGTTACTCGGCCCGGCAGACGGTGAATCGGCGGGCGACGCCTTTCGGGTCGGGTTGACGCAGATGAAGGAGAACGGCGATGGCCGACGAGGAAGCCACCCTGACAGAGCCCCAGACGGAAGCGAAAAACGACCTGGAGGACCTCTCCGAAGAAGAGCAGGAGCAGGCCCGGCTGGCTGAGGCGGTGAGCGTTCAGGCGGAGGATATCGGCACGCTGCGCAAGAAGCTGACCGTGACCATCGAGGGCGAGTACATCGAGACCCGCCGGAGCGAGCAGTTTGACGAGCTGCGCCGCGAAGCCCAGGTCCACGGTTTCCGCCGGGGGCGGGCCCCCCTTCGACTGATCCAGAAGCGGTTCGGAAAAGACGTCGGCGATCAGCTTACCGGCCCGTTGGTGGGCAACGCGTTTCTGGCCGCCCTGGAAAAGGAAGAGCTCAAGGACAAGACCATCGGCGATCCGCGCATCTGCGTGCAGGTGCCCGAGGAACGGACCGACGAATCCGGCAAAAAGGGCACAGTGTTGACCGACAAGCTGATGACGGTGGAGGAAGCCGTCCAGCAAATCCACCTGCCGGACGAAGGGGCATTTAGCTTCGACTGTGAAGTCGAACTTCGCCCGGAATTCGACCTGCCCGAGTTGAAGGGCATCGCCCTGAATCGGCCCACGGTCGAAATCACCGACGACATGATTGCCGAGGAGATCGATCGCATCCGGGCCACCCGAGGTCAATACGCCCCGGTGGCCGACGGCAAGGTCAAGGCGGACGATCTGTTGGTGGCCGACTACAAGTGTACGGTGGGCGACCGCGTGTTGGCCGAAGAGCCCAACCGGGCGTTGCCGGCCCGCGACCAGCGGCTGGAGGGCATCAACGTCGAGGGCCTGGGCAAGGCCCTGGTGGGCAAGAAAGTCGAGGCCACGGTCACCGTGGAGGCCAAGATCCCCGAGGACCACGCCGAGGCTGAGTTGCGGGGCCAGACCGCCAAGTTCGAGCTGACCCTTCGGGATATCAAACGGTTGGAGCTGCCCGAGTTGGATGCGGCGTTCCTGGAGTCGCTCGGTGTGGACAGCGAGCAGGACCTGCGGGACACCCTTCGGCAGGAATTGGAGTTCCGCCGAAAACAGATGACCCAGGGCCAGTTGCGCGAGCAGATCCGAACCTACCTGGCGGAAAAGACCAAGCTGGAGATACCGTCGGGCCTGTCGCAGCGGGTGACCGACCGGGCCATCGCCCGCCGCATGATGGAACTGTATCGCATGGGCATTCCGCCGCAGGAGGTGGAAAAACAGATCGACGGGCTCAAGGCGACGGCGTCGGAGGAGGCCCTGTCCGACTTGAAGTTGTTCTTTATCATGGAGAAGGTGGCCGACGAGTTGGAAACCGATGTATCGGAAGAGGAACTCAACGGAGCCATCGCCGGCATCGCCCAGCGGCAAGGGCGGCGGTTCGACCGGATCCGGGACGAGTTGGCCGGTAAGGGCGGGCTGGAGAATCTGTACGTGCAGCTTCGCGACGAGAAGATCATGGACAAGCTGATCGAGCAGGCCAAGATCAGCGACAAGCCCGCCAAAAGTCCGAAAAAGTCCAGCGCCAAGAAAACGTCCGCAAAAAAGTCCACCAAGAAGGCCGCCAAGAAGTCTGCCAAAAAGACAGGCAAAGCCGGCGGCGGCTAGACCGACAATACAAATGCCCGCACGGACATGAGCGGATCGCCCGTGGACCCGCGTCCGCCACCACGGATCGACGGTCCCGCCGGGGCATCCGAGGAGACGGGCTTATTTGGTTAAGGAACCTAGAGGCATGGAAAAGACCATCACACCGTTCGCCCCGCTGGCCCAGTACCCGCCCTATCAGCGCACGCGGGAAATGTCCATCGAGGACATGCTGTTGGAGAACCGCATCATCTTCCTGGCCGGCGACATCACCGAGAAAACAGCCAGCCTGATCATCATGCGGATGCTCTATCTGCAATCCATCAAGAAAGACCAGGAAGTCAACGTCTACATCAACTCCCGCGGGGGTCTGGTGGATCAGACCCTGGCCATCTACGACACCATGCAGTTCATGGGCTGCGACATCGCCACTTATTGCATAGGCCAGGCCGCCAGCGGCGCCGCCCTGATCCTCATGGCTGGGACTAAGGGCAAGCGTTTTATTCTGCCCAACGCCCGGGTCATGCTGCACCAGCCCTACGGCGGCATCGGGGGCCAAGCCGAGGACATGCGCATCCAGGCCGAGGAGATCTTGAAGAGCAAGCGGGTGCTTAACGAGATCATCGCCAAGCAAACCGGCCAATCTCTGGCCACCATCGAAGCCGAAACGGAGCGCGACCGATTCCTGTCGGCCACCGAGGCCAAGGAATACGGGGCGGTGGACGAAATCCTGCAAGAGCCCCCGTCCGACGCCAAGAAAAAGAAACCCAAGTGAGACCCGTCGGGGCCGGCCGCCGGCAAGCCGCGGCGAGCTGAACTCGGTCATTGAACCACGCATCGACACAGGAAGGCAAAACGCATGGCCACCAACAACCTGATCCCCTATGTGATCGAACAGACCGGACGCGGGGAACGGGCCTATGACATCTTCTCGCGGTTGCTCAAAGACCGCATCATATTTCTAGGCGGAGGCATCGACGATGCAGACGCCAACCTGATCATCGCCCAGATGCTGTTCTTGTCCAACGAGGATGCCAAGGCGGACATCAGCTTTTACATCAACTCGCCGGGCGGTTCGGTGACCGCGGGCCTGGCGGTTTACGACACCATGCAGTTTGTGCGCTGCGAAGTGGCCACCTACTGCATCGGGCAAGCCGCCAGCATGGGGGCGGTCCTGCTGGCGGGTGGCTCCAAGGGCAAGCGTTTCGCCCTGCCCAACGCCAAGGTCATGCTGCATCAGCCGATGTGGGGTCGAGAAGGGCCAGCCACGGACTTATCCATCGCCGCCAAGGAAATCATCCGCGTCCGGGCCCGGTTGTACGAAATCCTGCACAAGCACACCGGCCAAAAGATGGACGTGCTGGAAAAGGACTGCGACCGCGACAACTGGCTGGACCCCACCGAAGCCTTGGATTACGGGCTGATCGACAATATCCTGGAACGGGCCCCGGAATAATCGGACCCGCCGACATGAACCCAGCCAAGCTGGGCCGACAGAAATCAACGCAGGAGGAAATCTCGCCATGGGCATCCACAGAAGCGAAACCGCCCGCCGGCGCCGCCACGAGGCCGCCGTCACCAAAACGGTAAACCGCAAGTACAAGATCAAGGAGCGTCAACGCCGCGACGCCCGCATGTTGGCCCGGGTCCAATCCGGCAGCTTGCCCTACACCCCGGAGGTCATGTCTTGGCTGAGCGCCAAGCTCGACAAGAAATCCTCCCGCATCACCGATCAGGACATCAAGCAACTGACCGTCTAGGGCTGGCAGGGTGACTGAGACCCCTCGGTCCAGCCGGGGTCTACCCCTGCCCGCATCGGCCCTGCGCCCAACGCAGCCTTTCTGGTCACCGGCGGCTAGGGCAGGGCATTAGGCCTATTCCCATCCTCGCTTCGCATTACCGGACTCCCAAAGAACAATTCGATTCGGACTTGTAAGGCCAAGACCTCCAACAGCCGATGAATCGCCCAACGTCCTTGCCGGAGGGCGATGCTTGGCCCGTTGCTGCCCAACGGTGCGGGCACAAGCCGGCGGTCATGACGCGGGTCGATTGTGCAAGTCAGTGGAAACGCAATACCGGTTTGGAGCCAAAACGATGATGACGAGGAAGTGGTATGCACTGGGTCAATGCGTGGTGCTGGGCCTGGGCCTGGCTATCCTGGATGGTTGCGCCACCGGCGGCGGAAGCGGCGGCGGTGGACAGACCGATAACGGGAACGGAGGCCAGGATGGCGACACCCAACAGGCCGAAAGCCTGGAGGTCAACTTCGACGCCGGCGGCGGCAGCTTCGCCGTGGCCCAGGACGAGGCCGGTAACCAGTATTCGTTTAAGGAGAACAACGGCAAGCTCATCGAAGCTAATGTCCAATTGGCCGGCGACGGCACCAGCGTCAAGTTGTCCATGGATAGCCAAGGACGACCGGTCAAGATTCGAGCGTCCAATAACGAGAATGCCGACCTGACCTTTGAGAGCGGCGATACTTCGCGCGTGCGCTATACCAGCGCCGACAGCCAGATTGAGGACGTGGCCGGTCTGGCCATCACCTCGGCCAAGTCCCGTGTGCAAGCCCGGCGACAGGCGTTTGAGGAAAAGTTCGGGACGCGGCTTCAGGGCAACGACAGAATCGCCACCTTGCGCGACGGCTTGGCCACGCTGGAAGAGATCATCGAGTCGCTGCTGTCGGACCCGGACAGCCCGCTGGTCGGAACTCGCCTGGCCGACGCCGCCATGCTGATCGGGCGGATCGCTTCGTCAGTGGATTTCGAGGAAGTTGACCGTGAGATGCTGTCCGACGTGGCACTGGATGAGGTTCCCGAGCTCATCTCCACCCTGGCGGGCAATACCTACATCCTATTCGAAGCCCAAGGCCATTGCGTCGAAGAGGCGGGCTTGGCTAACCGCTTGACCTTCGATGAATTCGGCGTGCTGCTGACCGAGTTCGACGTCAACTTCGTGTTTCCCGACTTCAGCGTGGGCGGGGCCAACCCCGGTGTGACCATCAACTACGCGGCCGGCACGCCGATCGAATTGTCCCCCGGAGACGACGCCGGATTCCGGGCGACGGTAGCCCCGGTCTTTACCGGCACGCAGTTAGACGAGACCGATCACATCACCATCGAACGCCGCTTCGAGGCTCAAATCGAATACCAGGTGGAACTGTTCACCGCCTCATCGGCCCTGACCGAGCAGGTGTTCAACGCCGCCCTGGTCAACGGCACGTTGGAAGGCGACATTCTGGAGTTCGACCTTATCCTGGTAGACCTGTCCCAAGATGAGCCCATCGCCGAACCCATCCGGGCCCGCTACTATCGCGAACGACCCGATGGGCCGCCGGTCGACCGCCAGTTCCCCTGCGACCGGCAGACCGGCGCCGACGGCAAAGGCGGCATCGATTGCCCCGGGAACGTCGAGAGCTACCGGGCCTTTGACATCGCTTTCGAGACCCGCGACCGCGGTGAGTTCCAGTACGACTGGTTCGTCAGCGGCGGGTACGGCTACGTCGAAGACCCCTTCTCGCCGCATCCCACCGTCGTGCCCACCCATCCGGGTTTTATGGAAGTGACCCTGGTTCTGTCAGCCCAGACCGACCTCGAGGAGGTTTTCGAGGTTTACACCTGCGAAGTGCTGGTCGGCGATTTGGCCTCGACCGACAGTGCCATCCAATGTCCCGACGGCCCCGTCGCGTTGGGTGAACCCTTCTTCCTGACCCTGGAGACTGGAGACATCGGGCCGCGCCAGGACAGGCCCACCGACACGCTGACCGACGTTGAACCCGTTGATGACGTTGGTGACTTCCGGGATCCACAGGTCGATGATAACTTCTTCGATTTCGAGGACCTGGACGTCGAATGGTTCGTCAAAGGCACCGGGAACGTGGATGTCTTTACGCCGTTCCTCCGCGACACTGAAATCATCTTTTATGAGCCTGGGCGCTTTGAGGTCTGGGCCGTCCGCTATTCCGAGTTCGGCGAGGACTACTTCGTCTGCGACGTCGAAGTGGTCAATCGCGGCGGGCAGGACCTTTGCGCCGAGTTCGGCTACTACGGCGACGGCATCTGCGACACCGATTGCCCCGAGCCCGACCCGGATTGCGCCCTGGACTTCGACTGGTGCGCCGAGCAAGGTTGGTACGGTGACGGATTCTGTGACGAAGATTGTCCCGAACCCGACCCGGACTGCGAAGACATGTACGACTTCTGCGCCGAAGCAGGCCTATACGGCGACGGGTTCTGCGACCACGATTGCCCCCGTCCCGACCCGGACTGCCAACGCGACGGCGTCGTTGACGAGTGTGCCGACCTGGGCTACTACGGCGACGGCATCTGCGATGACTTCTGTCTGGAACCCGACCCGGACTGCGATGACTTCTGCGCCCTGCACGGCTTCTACGGAGACGGCGTGTGTCAACTCGACTGCCCACTGCCCGATCCGGATTGCATGGACGTTGGGACTGACGGCTTTGGAACCAATGGCATCGCTCCGGACGCCCCCGGCGCCGATGGTGTTGGGCCCAACGGAATCTAGGGGCCGGCGCCCGGCCCATCGATAGGGGCGAATCACCCCAGTCGGTCACCGGGCTGATGCCTGAAACCCCACAGAACGACAACCCACGCCCCGCACGCGACCTCGCGTGCGGGGCGTTTTCTATTGGCAGGGTCCAGCCCACTTGGCTGCACTTCCAATTGCCCGGTGGGCCGGTAGAATGGCCCTGCCCCCAAGAATGGGGTCACACGGCCCAGCGGGGGCGTTTGGAATCCCGACTCGAGGAGAACCGCGTGGACAAGCCCATCCTGGCCGGGACGGTGATGGTGGCAGCCTTTGCCGTGGCAGCCGGCCTGTACCTGACGGTTCCGACGATGCAAAACGACCGGGCGGTCGTGGATGACCAGGTCCGCCAAGGGGTCGCCCGCGCTCGGCGGCTGCTGGCCCGCCTGCACGACAACCAGGAGCGGCTGGCGGTCGTGCTGGAGGGGCTTCGGGTCGCAGGCCTGGACGAACTCGAGGACGATCAGGTCGAAGAGATGGTCGAGGCGGACCGCGAGCTGCTCAGCGGCGCGGAGGACCGCCTCCGCGAGATCGTCGGCCAAAGCAGGACCCGCCGCCAGGGCTTGATGAATCAGTATCCACTGGCCCAGGACCTGCCGCTGCCCGCGCCGCCGGGGGGCCTGGGGGCGAACCTTCCGCAACTGACCAAAGCGATCCGAGAGGGCTTGGCCGCCCGCGACCGCTTGTTGGCCGAGAACTCCGAGCTGTTGGACCAGGCTTTGCAGGCCGTGCGCCAGGGCATGACGGTTCAGGCCGGCGACGTGGACGGCCAACGCGACCCTGCCGCCCTGACCTTGGAGGGCATCATTCTGTACGCCCAAGGGACGGCCGCGCAGCGCAAGGCAGCTCTGCTCCGCCAACGGACCATCCAACCGCGTGGCGATCTGGTCCGGGTGGCAGCCCAATATGCCCAGCGCCAAAGCGAGCAGAGCTTGCCCGGCGCGAGCGGTTTGGATGGGCGAATCGAAGAGGCTAGAGAAAAGTCCGCCCGCAAAAAGCAGGAATTGGCCCAATTGCAGGAGCAACTGGACCAAGTGCAGGGCACGGTGGCCGACCTGGAGGCCCGACTGGCCAAGGAACAGGCAGCCAGCGATCAAGCCCGCTCGACTCTGGATAAGTTGGCGGCGCGGGAATTGGACTCAGGAGATGCGGACGCGTACCGGGCCTTCGCCGAGGCATACGGCCGAGCGTCGGCGGCCTTCCGGCAGGCGGTGAACAACGCCCGCGTACTCGAATTCGGATCCTTGGAAAACGCCCGCATTGATGCGACCGGCGACCTCATGACGGGGGAGTACGTCCCTGCCGATGCCGGCGAAATCCAACCGAAAAGAGGCCTGTACCATTACCGCCAGGAGCTCGACGTGGTCCAGGCCCAGGTCGATCAGACCGACCGTTTGGTCAAGGATCTGGAAAGCGACATCGAGGCGATGCGAAACGCCAAGGCCTCGCTTGCCCAACGGTCAACGGAAATGGCCCAGTTGGCGGCCGATCTTCGGCAGCAGGCCGCCACCTTGTTCGCAGAAACGACGGCCGACTTGGACGAAGCCTGGGAATTGGAAGAACAGGCCATCCAGAAACTCGGAACCGCCGCCCGCAAGTTCAAGGCGGCTGCCCAGGCCCATCAGTCGCGGCAGGTCGAGGCCCGGGAGGCTTTCTCGGGCGTGGCAGGCGATGCCGCTTCGCGCATGGCCGAGAAACTCTATTCCGAAGACCGCTGGCCTGGGGCGGGAAACATCGCCCGCGAGGCAGACGCCAAAATGCGGTTGGCCATGGTCCAGTACCAACGCTACCGCGGTTTATTGTTCCAGCAGGAGTTGCTCGACCGGCTGGGCGAGGCGGCGCCGGAAGACCTGGATGCAGAGACCCTGTCCGAGGACCTCGAAACCGCCAGGGAGGCGGGCGTTCAGGCGGCTGAAGACTGCATCGAGTCCCTCTTCAAGGCCAGTAGAGACATGAACCAGCATTTCGCCCTGACCGCCCAAATCGCAGCCGCCTACTATCTGGAGTCCCTATTCGGAGACCCCAAATTGGCCGTGGTTGCCATGCGAAACTACGAGGCCGCCATCCAGGGGCGGGAAAAATCGCCCTTCGTGACCCAATACGTGGAACGCCTGGACCAGATACGCCGGATGCGATCATCCAGTAACAAGTGAATAATTAAATGGACAATGTTATCCTTGGGCCATCGAGGCATCCAGCGTAGCCCGGGAAGTCTTTGTCCTGCAATGCTCAATGGCGTACTTGACTGCCACTTTACACCTAGCGATAATCATTAGTGAGGCTGGTAGGCACAGTTCCTACCGCCTGTGCCTGCCGCATTAGCCTACCGAAGGTTTTGTTGGGGTTCCAAAAGGCGCCAGACCAGATGCAGGACTACGCCACCAGCGAGATCGCCGAACTGGCCCATCAGTTGACGTTATCGCCCGTTCGGCAGCGGCTGTCCCAATTGGCCGGTATCGAGCAGATGCTCTCGCTCGTCGAGCCGACCCAAAGCTACCCCTACGATCTGGTGTGCTATCACATCACCGGTTATCGGCCCCGGGGCCGCGCTCCTCGGCCGGCCATCGCCGGAGCCAAGTTGACCAACGACCTGGTGCTCATGGCTGAGCACATCAGCCGCAAGGCCCACCTGACGCTCGATCAACTGCCCCAGGGCTATCGCACCCAGGAAGAAATCGCCGACGACCTCAGCGTCTCCACCAAGACCATTCGCCGATGGCGCAACCGCGGCTTGATGGGCCTGCGGGCGGTCTTCGATGACGGGGTCAGCCGGCAGGTGTTCCTCAAATCGACCATCGACCGCTTCTGCAAGCAGCATGAAAACCTGGTGCGCCGCGGGGCGGCCTTTAAGCAGCTTTCCGATCAGGAAAAACAGACCATCGTCTCCTCGGCTCGAACGCTGCTATCAGCCAAACGCATGCGGCTGCACGAAGTGGCCAAGACCGTGTCAGCCCAGACCGGGCGGGCGGTCGAGACGGTGCGCTACACGCTTCGACGCCACGACGAAGCCCATCCGGACCAGGCCCTGTTTGCCAACGGGGGTTTGCCGCTGGTCAGCGAACGGCACCTGAGCATCTGGAAGTGCCACCAAGCCGGTGAATCCGCCCGGCAGATCGCTCCGGTGTTTGACTGCTCCGTCGAACACGTCGAGCAGGTCCTGCGGGAGATGGAGCTTCGCCTGCTCAAGGATAAGCCGCCCGCATGCATCTACAGCGAGGAATTCGCCCTGCCCAATGCCGACGCGGTCATCCTGGGGCCCGAACCCAAGGCAGGCCCGGCGGGTCGGAAGGTTAATCCGCCCAAAGATCTGCCGGCCTATCTTCGCAGCCTTTACGACATCCCGTTGCTCTCGGCCGAGCAGGAGCGCGACCTGTTCCGGCGCTACAATTATCTAAAATTCCGGGCGGCCCAGCTGCTCGAATCGCTGGACGAAGTGACCGTCTCGGCCCAGGAGCTGTCGAGTTTGCAGCGCCTAAGGGCCGCCGCCGAGGAGATCAAGGGCCGAATCATACAAGCCAACCTGCGGCTGGTGGTCAGCATCGCCAAACGGCACATCAGCGGGCGGGCCAACAACTTCTTTGAGGTGGTCAGTGACGGCAACGTGTCACTTATGCGCGCCGTCGAAAACTTCGACTACACCCGCGGCAACAAGTTCAGCACCTACGCGAGCTGGGCCATCATGAAGAATTACGCCCGGACCATTCCCGAAGCCCATTATCGCTATGCCCGCTACGTCACCGGTCAGGACGAACTGCTCGACGCAGCCGCCGACTATCGGGCGGCTCCCAAATCCGACCACGATGGCGACGATTTGCGGCAGATGCTGGCGGCGGGGCTGGCCGGACTGACCGACCGGGAGCGCACCATCGTGACCGAACACTTCGGCCTGTTCGGCCGCAAAACGCCCCGAACCCTCGAACAACTCGGCCAAGGCTTCGGCGTTACCAAAGAGCGCGTCCGCCAGATCGAAAAGCGGGCCATGGACAAGCTAAAAAAAGCCCTCGCCCCCGCCGCCCTGGACCTGCTGGTCGAATAACCGCAGCCTGCCGCCCCTTCCAGACTGCGTTCCCACGTTTTGACCCTTCGCGGGTTCGCCCACCACGAATCCAGAGCCTCTCCACAAGTGTTTTCGCGGGTGTTCCGAGCTGGCAACCCTCAATTCCAAGCGTGGAGATGCACCAGGCATGACCGACGTCAAGGACCGTCAATTCGCCGACCGATAAACAACGCATGCACACCCTAGCCGTCATTATTGCTCGGGCGGGGTCGAAGGGGTTGCCCGACAAGTGCGTTCGGGAGCTGCTCGGGCGGGCGGTGATTGAGTACACCTTCGATCATGCCGTCTCAGCCAAGCGGGTGGATGCGGTCCTGCTGACCACCGACTCGGAACCGGCCAAGGGCCTC
>JBHHVM010000071.1:0-10796 GCA_046754265.1 Phycisphaerae bacterium | reverse complement strand
CGGGCGGTGCAACGTCCGCTGGTTCAACTCGCCCTTCGTGGCCGATCGCCTGCGGGTCCACGACGTGATCCGCCTGAGCGGCAAAGTGGGTCAGCACAACGACTTGGCCGTCTTCGCCAACCCGCGGTTTACCGTCATCGACCCAGATGAAGATGCCCTGGCCGACGACCAGCCCGTTCTGCGCCCGGTCTACCCAGCCGGCGCGTCGCTGGGCTCGCGGCAAATCGGGCAGTACATTCGCAACGCCTTGCCGCAGGTGGCTGGGCAGGTCGAGGATTTCTTGCCTAGACGCATTCGCGACCGCCGGAAGTTGCCGCCTCGACGCACCGCCATCGAACGCCTGCACCAGCCGACCTGCCAAGACGACGTGCCCGTCGCCCGCACGCGGCTGGCCTTCGACGAGTTGTTCCTGCTGCAACTGGCGGTTCAAATCCGGCGCCATCGCGTTCGCGATACCCAACAGGCCATCCCGGTACACATCTCGCCGGAGATCGATGGCCGCATCCGGGCCCGGCTGCCGTTTACGCTGACCGAGGATCAGGATGCCGCCGTCGCTGACGTGGCCGCCGACTTGGCCGGTGACCGACCCATGTGCCGCTTGCTGCAAGCCGACGTCGGCGCCGGGAAAACAGCCGTCGCCGTTTACGCCGCCCTGGCTGTCGTCGCCAACCGCCATCAAGCGGCCATCCTGGCGCCCACCGAGGTCCTGGCCCAGCAGCACCACCGCAAGGTCACCCGCTACCTTCGGGGCAGCCGCGTGCGTATCGCCTACCTGGTCGGTGGGCTGGGCCCCGCCCAACGCGAAAAAATCCATCGAGACATCGCCGCCGGGCGGGTCGATCTGATCGTCGGGACTCACGCCTTGCTGCAAGCGCCGGTCCGGTTTGCGTCACTGGCCTTGGTCGTCGTCGACGAGCAACACCGCTTCGGTGTCACCCAGCGGGCCGCCATCCGTCGAAAAGGGCGCCAGCCGCACTATCTGGTCCTGACGGCCACGCCCATCCCGCGCACCTTGGCCATGACCGTTTTCGGCGACCTGGACGTCTCGGTCATCCGGCAGATGCCGCCGGGGCGAGGGCGGGTGGAGACCCGCCTGGTCCGGTCGAGTCAGATTGACGAAGCCTGGCACTTTGTCCGGCAGCGCCTCAGCCGGGGCGAACGGGCCTTTGTGGTGTATCCGCTGGTCGAGCAGAGCGAGCACCTGCCGCTCAAGGCTGCGACCGACGAAGTGGATGCACTGCGTGCCGGGCCGTTGGCCGGCTTTTCGGTTGGTCTGTTGCACGGACGGATGAAATCGTCCGAAAAACAAGCGGCCATGGACGCCTTTCGCACCGGATCGTGGGACGTTCTGGTGGCCACCACGGTGGTCGAAGTCGGTGTGGACATTCCCGAAGCCACCGTCATGGTCGTCCAGCACGCGGAGCGCTTCGGCCTGTCCCAGCTCCACCAACTGCGCGGGCGCATCGGGCGGGGCGGCAACGACGGGCACTGTCTGTTGATCAGCGATGCAGCCGACTCCGACGCCGGCGATCGCCTCGAGACCCTGGTGGCCACGAGCGATGGATTTGAGATTGCCGAACAGGACCTGCGCCTGCGAGGCCCGGGCGAATTGATGGGGACCCGCCAGCACGGCTTGCCCATCTTCAAGGCCGCCCGTTTGCCGGACGATCTGGAATTGCTGGATCAGGCCCGGCGCGACGCGCTCGAAGTGATCCGCAGCGACCCGCGGTTGACGGCCCAGCGGCACGCTGCGCTTCGCCGGCAGTTGCTCACCCGATTCGGCCAAGCCATGGCCCTGGCGGATGTGGCTTGACCATGACCCAAGCCCCCACCACGCCGACGGTTTCCGCACACCCCCGCCGGAGGGGCTGGGGTTGGTCCGCCGTGGTCAACGGGCTGCTGGCTCTGGCGGCGGTGTCTATCGGGTTGGAATACGGGTTTGACCGCCCACCACTGGATGTGTGGCTGTTGCACCTGGGGCAGTTCGCCGCCGTCGGGCTGGCGCTGCTGCAGCCGGCGCTGCGACTGGCCGTCGCCCCCGATCGTTTGGCCCTTCTGCGGGCCAACGTCCGCGTGTTGGCGTTGTTTGTGACGGTTTGTGGCATCGTGTTGCTGGCCTTCGAATTCGGGCACTTGCCGGTGCTGCGGACGGTGACACTCAGCGTCGTGCTGGTCAAAGCACTGCTGGTCACCCAGGTCGCGGTGGGCGCCGTCCGGCTGAACCTGGAACTGGCCCACAGCAACGTGAATCCCGGCAGGACCATGGTGCTGAGCTTCGCGGGCCTGATTATCTTGGGAGGCTTGCTCCTTTCGCTACCCAAGGCGATGGCGCCCGAACATCGCCACGAAGAAGGGTTCTACGAGGCCAAGAGAGTCCTCAACGGGTTCTTCACCGCGACGAGCGCCGCTTGTGTCACCGGGTTGGTGGTTTATGACACGAGCACCGACTTTAGCCCCTTCGGCCAGGCCGTCATCCTGGGCCTGATTCAAGTGGGGGGGCTGGGCATCATGATGTTCGGCACCATGTTCGGCATGCTCGTGGGCCGGCAGCTTTCGCTGCGACAGTCCTTGGCCCTGCAAGACTCGATGAGCCATCAAACGTTGGGCGAGGTTCGGCGGATGATGGGCTTCATCCTGCTGGTGACGCTGTCCATCGAAGCGGTCGGCGCCGTCCTGCTCTATCCTCTGTCGGCCGGCCAGGCCGATTCGACGGCGGGGCGGGTTTTCTTTAGCGTCTTCCATGCCATCAGCGCGTTTTGCAACGCCGGCTTCGCCCTGCACGGCGACAGCTTGGTGCGACACAGCAAGGCACTATCGGTCTACGGGGTCATCATGCCGTTGATCGTCCTGGGCGGGCTGGGCTTTCCGGTGCTGCACGACCTGCTGAGGCGGTTGCGGCGCCCGATCCGTGGCCGAGGGCGGGCGATCAACCTGGCCAGCCTGGACGTACCGGACGCCGCTGCCGGGCGGCACCGGGGTCTTTCGCTGCACAGCAAGCTGGTGCTGGTCAGCAGCGGCCTGTTGATCCTGGCGCCGGCGGCGCTTTTGTTCTTGTTTGAGACCGGGCCTGAATGGCGCTCTCGCGGGCAAATCCAAACCGCCCACCTGCGGGCTCAGGCCGAGGGGCGGGTCTCGGTGATGGCGGATCAACCCGTGGGCCAACGGGCGGCTGCTGCCCTGTTTCAATCGGTGACCGCCCGGACAGCGGGTTTCAACACCGTCCACCTGGACGTCGATTCCATCTCGCCGGCCAGCCATTTTCTGCTGTGCCTGCTCATGTTCATCGGGGGGTCGCCCGCGTCCACGGCTGGCGGGGTCAAGACTGTGGCTGTGGCCGTGCTGGTCTTGGGCGTCTACAGCACGCTACGGCGGCGCCAGCACGTGGAATGCGCCGGGCGCACCATTCCGCTGACCGTGGTCCGCCGGGCATCAGCCGTCATCGTGGTCATGTTCGCCGTCGTGTCGTTGACCACCCTGGGCCTGTGCTACACCGAATCGGCTTCGCTGCAACGCCTCCTCTTTGAGGCTGTCTCCGCCTGCGGCACGGTGGGCCTGACCACCGGTCTGACCCAGGAATTGACAGTGCCGGGCCGATTCATCATCATCGCAGCGATGTTCGCCGGTCGCCTGGGACCGCTGACCGTGCTCATCGCCCTGGCGGGGCGCGACGCCTCCGCCCGCTACGAATACCCGCCGGAGTCGCCGATCATAGGCTGACCCGTCGGCATGGCCGCTCACAGATTCGTTTGGAAGTCGTTGGGGTCGTTGCCGTGAACTCGAAACTCGCTACTCGAAACTCGAAACTCGTCTAATGCCTCGCTTTGCCGTTATCGGATTGGGTCGCTACGGTCAGCACCTGGCCAAAGCCTTGATGGCTGCCGGGTCGGAGGTGATCGCCATCGACCGGCAGGGCAAGCACGTCGAAGCCCTGCGCGACGAGGTGACGCTGGCTGTTCGTCTGGACAGCACCGACGCCGACGCCCTCAAGACCCAAGGCCTGTCAGAGGTGGACGCAGCCGTCGTGGGTATCGGCACCGATTTTGAGTCGGCTGTGCTGACCGTGGCCGTACTCAAAGATCTGGGCGTACAGCGAATCTACGCCCGGGCGGAGTCCGACATCCAGGCCCGCATCATGACCACCACCGGGGCCGATGCCACCGTCAATCCTGAAAAAGAGTCCGCCCTGCGCTGGGCCCACCGCCTAACGTTGCCCAATTTGCAGCAGTATGTCGACCTGGGCGAGAGTCACGCCCTGGTGTACATCAAGGCTCCACCGAAGCTCTGTCACAAAACGCTGGCCGAGCTGAATCTGCGGGCCCAATACGGCGTGAATCTGGTGGCCATCAAGCGTGAGGTGGCCGTCAGCACCGAAGCGGAGCCGCACGCCAAACCCACACCCGTCATATCCGTCCCCGAAGCCGGCACCACCATTCTTCCCCAGGACGTTCTGGTCGTGGTGGGTTCCAACGAGGCCCTGGCCGGCCTGCCCGCCGATTAGCTGGGCGGCTCCAGTCTCTTCCTGGCGTTGCCGTTCCCGGGTCGGTACAATACACCGTAGGGTGGATTGTCGTCCCTGACCGGCGACAGACACACAATTCACGGAGCCAGGCTAGGGAGTGACCACACGTCACGCAGGAGATCGCTGATGACCCTCTATCCGCTACCGGTGCGTGGGAATTTTACCGCCGTCGTGTTGCTGTCTGCTGTCATGCTCGGTCACTTGGCCACGTCCGCTCAAGCGGGTCCGCCCATGTCGCCCGACGCAAGATTGGACGTCCTGGCAGGCCTGCTGGACGAGGATAGCGGCGGCTTGAACACCGACAAGCTCGAACCCCCCGGATCGGAGGAATATCTCAACGCCCTGGGCGACAGGTTGCGGGGACTGCTGGACGACGAATTGGAGTTCTGCGTGCGGATAGGGCTATTGTCCAACAAAGGCGTTCGCATCCCCAACCCCGACGGCCCGGACCGCTTTGAGGAATCCGTCCGCAACACCATGATCGCCGAGGCGGAAAGCAGCGGTGCCAAGCCGCGACGCAAACAGAGTGGGCGCAGCGCCAAGCTGGCCTCGGTCGCCAAGCGGTGGCGCCGCGGACAGGAAAAAATCAACGGCATACTCGATGCCAAGCCCAACGACAAAGACCTCAAGAGGCTCATCTCCAACTCCTACGATGAATCCAAGCTGGGCCCCATCGATGCGAGCGGGCTGTTTCGATTGCGGCAGAATCTCCAGGCGTACAAGGAGTCGCTCAACTTGGCCGGCACTTATTTCTTGGCGCCGGTCAAGGCCAAGATCCAGAATATCCAATCCGTGGAAGATTGGCGGTTGGTTTCCCACAAGGCCCGAGAATTCGGCAAGGAGGTCAAGACCGGGCCCGACAGCAAAAAACTCATCGAGGAAATCATCCAGGACATCGAGTTGGTCGGGGCTGACAACGCCTTTAGCAAGGTTCCCGACGACGCCAAACAGTACGAGCTGGAAGGGTATTTCCTCTTCAGCCGACAAGGACTAACCAAGACCGACGACGTCACCGACACCGTGGCCCTGGTCAAAGGGGAGGAACTGGACGCACCCGCCCAAACCGTCCGGCAACTGCTGGCCGACTACGCACGCGTCCGCGAGTTTCGCATCAAGAGAATGACCGACAAGGTTCTTCGGTACCAGGGGGCCCAAATCACGGCCGAGAGCCTCTTTCCCGAGGTCGGGCCGATTCTCGAGGAGCAGGACGATCCGGATGAGCGGCTACGAGCGCTTCAAAAACTCTTCGGGGCGCCCTTGGGCAGCCGGACGCGCACCAAGAACAGCAAGGTTATTGAGTGGGTGGGGACGCTCACAAATGTGACCGAGGACCGCCAGGCTGAGTTGCGGGTCGATCCCGGGATCGAAGGGCAGGCGCCCTATGCGGTGGTTTTTGACGTCACCAAGACGCCTCTGGGCGAGCAAGCGTTGTATGGCAGGCTCAAGCTGGGGCGAGAAGTCGTCCTGGTGGCCAAGGTGCGAAAACTGGAATACGCCTCAGATGAGGCCAAAGCCCTGCGCTTTACGGTCCGACCCTTACTGGAAGATGAACGCGGCAGCAAGTCATCACAAGACGATGTCGCCAGGAAGGATTCCAGAGGCCAACCCCGCAAGCGCCGCGGTCGGTCCAAAGCGTTGGGGCTCTGATGAATTGCCCGAGCGTGTTTTCTTCGTCGAATAGCGGTGCGATTCGCGGCGGGACTAACTTGCAGTCATAGCGCCTGACCAAACGATCCGTGGATGACGTTGGCGGTCCCGCCGGTCAGCAAAGACGAGAACGTGGCATTAAGCCATTCGCCCGGCAAGCATCCGCTCCCCGGCAGGGCGCACAGCCCGCACACCATGGCATAACTCACCCATCGCCAGAAACGCTTTGTCATCGGAGCAGAACCTCAAACCCGGACGGCCACGCCCGGGATCGGCACACGACTCTCGCGCACCGGCCACCCTGGGGGCACCGCGTCCGTCCGCGTGTCATACTTGCGGCTGCTTACCCGGCTGTGGTGGTCAGCGCCGTGGTGTCGGTTTGATCTTCATCGTCCTGAAGGCTGATGAAGAACGCGCTGTTGGCGGTGTTCAGCAACGTGGACGTTGTCTGTTCGAGTCCGGAGAGCAACGTCGCTCGCACTGTGGGATCACAGCTTCCCAACTGGAACACGCTCCCCCCGACGACCAGCGACAGGGCCATCTTCAGAACACGGCGTTTCACGATTTGTCCGGACATATCTCACTCCTGATCGACACGCTATGCAGCCATGTGCGGTGGGTCCTCCGATGCCGGACGACCCCATCCGGATCCTGCCAAGCTAACCCTAGCCCGCCGGTCTCCGAAATGCAAACCCGCCGTACAATCGGTACGACCGGCCGAATCATTCCTATGGTTGTACCCATCGGTTGGCTATCGGTCTCGGTTTAGATGCCATGCGGAAACACCTTCCGCCTAAGGGGAACCCCATGGCCCTCGGCCAGGTTGGCCGCTCAGCAAGTGGTGTATTCATTTGTCCAGTAAGGAGTTAAGCCTACTCAGCTCGAAATTCCGCCCGGGGCACAAGGTCTTGCCGGTGATCCCGCCGTGAACGAGGATTCGCCCGGGGGCGATGTGGCAGCGGGCGTTCAGAAACCCCACCAGCTTGGCCAGGCTCTCCATTTGGGCCTGTGTGGGGCGGGCATGCTCGAAATTGCCCACCAGACAAATACCGATCCCGTGGGCGTTGTAGCGGTTGTCCGGGGTCTTGCAGTGGGCCCCGGTCCGCTGTTGGGTCCAACGAAAACCCACTTCGATTTGGCCGTTGCCGCTGTCGGTACCGTTGCCGATGACGAAATGGTACCCCAGCCCATCCCAGCCCCGTTTCTTGTGGGCCCGATCAAAGCGGGCGGCATCTCCCGAGGTGGTGGCGCTGTGGTGGATGACGATGTAATCCCACCGGTCGTCGATGCCGCCCGGCGGAATCCAACCGCCCGGCACGGCTGTCACCGCGGGCGATACAGGCAGCACAGGCCTGGGCGGCGGAAGGGGTGCCGGCTGAATCCGCAGGGACGGACCTCGGCCAAAGACCGGGGCGGGCAGTTCGGTCAACACGCCTCGGCGATGACTGGCGCAGCCTGCCGACGCCAATACGCTCATCAGGATCGGCACGAACTTGAACCGGCTGAGCCGATGCCGCCGACTTGGGATGCCCTTGCCCACGAGTCAGATCCAAAACGAGTCGGAAAGATTCCAAAAACCCTGTTGCCTGGGCTGATACTGTCGGATTTATCGGTCACGGTCCAGGGCCCAGTCAAGAAAATCCTCAATCCCATGACAAGATGGTACCGCGCATCGATGCCGTGGAGCCCGGGGCGGCCGCCCGATAATCCCCCCGAGTAACTAATGCAGCCTCCGGTTCGAATCGATATCGCCCTAGGGAAGGTCCGGTGGTTGGGCAGGTCAAACCATGCCAGGCCGGCGACCTCCGAAAGGACGTGCCTTGTGACTTGTTCTCCATCCAATCCAAGTTCCTCATCACACGGTCGAGCCCGTCCGAATCCATCCTGGATGAAGCGGCTGGGCGATTTGCCCGATTTACGCTGGTCCAAGGTGCTCAGCGCTCGGCACAAGATCGGCGCGGGTCTATACGAGCACGAGGAGACCCTCGACGCCCTGCTGCCGTCACTGGCCAACGATGTGGGTGCCTTGATGCGCCAGGAAGAGCAGGATCGGCGGGATTGACCCGGTAGGCGTCGGGCTGCCCGGGGCTTTGAGAAAGGCGGATTCAGGCCCCGGTGGCTTGAGTCACCTCCAGATACAGGATTCGCCCGCAATTGCCGCAGAAGCGAATCTCGTCCCGGGAGCGCAATTCGTTGATGGTGTCCAGGGGAACTTTGATGTTGCATCCCCCGCAGGCAAATTCTTCAAGTTTGGGACTAAGCCGCTCGATCTCGGCCAGGGCTTGACCTTCGTGTCGTTCGGCCACACGGTTGAAGGTGGACAGGGCCGTGGGCGGTAGGGCCACGGAGGCCTCCTCCCGTCGGGCCTGACAGTCTGCGCGTTCATCCGCGGTCCTGTCCCGATAAGCTTGCACCGCCTGCTGGGCGTGCTCCATTCGCTTGACGAGCAACTCCCGTTCCGCCTTGAGCGTATCAGCCTGCGTCTGGAACCGTTCCAGTTGGCCCATTTTTTCAAGGGCCAGCGATTCGAGCTTGGCCGTGTCGGCCTTTTCGGTGTTGATGGCGGTCAGAATTGCGGAATAGTCTTTGTTGGTCCGGGCCTTTAACAACTCCTCTCGATGCTTGAGAATCGACGCCTCACGGCCCCGGACATCGGCGTCGAGCTGTTCGACCTCGAGTTGGAGCGGGCTACGTTCGTGGTCCAATTCTTCCAGTTGGTCATCGATTCTACTGATCTTCCGCTCAACAATGCGAACCTGTCTGAGTTTATCGTCCTCGCCCCGCCGCAAGCGGCTCATTTGCAGTTCGATCTCCTGGAGTTTATGTAAAGCCTCGATCAGTTCGCCCATAGACTCATACCGGTCCTTTTTGGCATCGTGGTCTCGGCCTGGGGCCAGAGACGAAAGCAAACCCACATTATGCACCTAATCCAGCGCAGATGCAAGCTTTGGCCCGAATCGACCCGGTCGAACCGAAGCCTCCGAGGCCAACGGCGGTGCCGGTTCTGGGGGCCGGGCGGCCCAATGTGTCATCATGGTCCTGGGCCCCTACGGACGGACCTGCTGCTGGCGATCGGCCTGGCACTGTGCCTGACCGGCTGCGAGCGAGCCGCCCGCCCCCCTTCCAGTCGCCTGGGTGGACTGATAGTTGTGATCGGGGCTGGTCAGGACGACCCCCTTTGGCCGGTCCTGCAGGCTTGCGCCCGCCGGTTCGAACGCCGCTCCCGAGACTACGAGGTTCAGTCCCACGCCCCGCGGGTTACCTCCGTGCAGCTTCAGGCTGATCTCATTGCATCCCTGCCCCGCGGTCGGCTGCGGGGGTTGTGCGTCCAGGTCATCGACCCGTCGGCCAGTCAGGCTGCACTCGACTCGCTTCGCAATGACGGCATGGTGGTGGTCACTTTGCTGAAACGACTCGATACGCCCGGGCATTTCTTGCACAGTGGAGTTGACGAGCACGAACTCGGGGCGGCCCTGGCTGACGCCCTGGCAGCGCTGGTCGAGTCACCCGGCACCGTGGGCACATTAGAAGCCAAGGCCCAGCACGACCTGCGCCGCCGGGCTCAAGGGTTTCATGCCCGGATCGGGCGATACCCGCGGCTTACCCTGCTTCGCGAGCTGGATTGCAGCCAAGACCCCTCCGTCTCTGCTAAGATGATGCAACGGACCATGGAGCGTTTTGCGGGCCTGGATGGTTGGGCGATCATGGACAATTGGCCGCTTCGACAGGGCTTGGGAACCCATCGCCTGTTGCCCGACTCATGCCGGTTGGTGGCACCGGGCCCTCTGGCCAACGTCGCCGAGTTGATTCGAACCGGCCAAGTCGATGCGGTGGTCCTGGCGGATTACGACGACATGGTCAACAAGGCGCTACAAGCCTGCGCGGTGACTCTGGACGGCGAACTGCCGCTGTTTCGAGAGTACAACAGCACACTGCTGACCGTCACGGCGGACACGCTTCCCGAATTCCAACAACGATGGAAGCAATGGACCCAAATCTCCGAACCTGCCGAACAGAAATGAATCTTCATGGGCATTGCGCAGCGGTGGCCAGGACGATCCGTCAAGCCGCAGGGCAACTGCCGAACAATGACTGAACAGGTTACTTCTCGTGCTCGCTGATCACGTCGAAGAAGGCCTCGGCACTGTCGGCCCGGGCCAGCTTCTGGCGGAATTGCTCGATGAGCATCAGGCGAGATATCCTGGCCAGGGCCTGGATGTGGGGACCGGTTTGGTCGGGGGGCGAAGCCAACAAGGCGATGATGTTGGCGGGTTGTCCGTCCCGGCTCTCGAAGTCGATCGGTTCGATCGGCCGGCCCACGGCCATGGCCAGGCTGGGACAGGCCTCGGATTTACCGTGTGGGACCGCCAATCCGTAGCCGATTCCGGTCGACCGGGTCTTTTCGCGTTCCAGGACCGATTTAAGCACGGCGTCTCGGTCTCGGATCTTGCCCGCCTCAGCCAACAGGTCCACCAACTCGGTAATGGCCCCGGTCTTGTCAGTCGCCTTGAGCGGCACCCGAATGCAGGAGCGACTGAGAATGTCGGTGAGCTTCATGGCAGGGTCTTCCCCGTGGATGCCTAAACCCGGATTGTAGCACACGCCCAGCCCGTCGCAAACGCCACAAGGC
>JBHHVM010000070.1:0-10854 GCA_046754265.1 Phycisphaerae bacterium | reverse complement strand
GGCTGCCGGCCGACACCATCGCCGCATTCCGTGAGTATCTGGTCGGCATCAAGGGGCCGTTGACCACGCCCATCGGCGGCGGCATCCGCTCGCTGAACGTCGCCCTCCGCCAGACGCTCGATCTGTATGTTTGCCTCCGCCCGGTGCAATACTTCGCCGGCGTGCCCTCGCCTGTCAAACGCCCCGAGCTGGTGGACATGGTCATCTTTCGTGAAAACTCCGAGGACATCTACGCCGGCATCGAATGGGAAGCCGGCACCCCCGAATGCAAGAAGGTCATCGCTTTTTTGCAGGACGCCATGGGTGTCAAGACTATCCGCTTCCCCGAGACTTCCGGCATCGGCATCAAGCCCGTCTCGAAGGAAGGCACCGCCCGCCTGGTCCGGGCGGCCATTAATTATTGCCTGGCCAACAAGCGCAAGAGTGTCACCATCGTTCACAAAGGCAACATCATGAAGTTCACCGAGGGGGGTTTTCGAGACTGGGGCTACGAGTTGGCCGACGCCGAGTTTGCCGACCAGACCTACACCTGGTCGCGCTGGGAATGCACCAAGAAGGAAAAAGGCGAAGAGGCCGCTAACGCCGAGCAGGAACAAGCCTTGGCCTCGGGCAAGATTCTTATCAAGGACGCCATTGCCGACATCACCCTGCAGCAGGTCTTGACCCGCCCCAAAGAGTTTGACGTCATCGCCACCATGAATCTCAACGGCGACTACCTCTCCGACGCCCTGGCCGCCCAAGTCGGCGGCATCGGCATCGCCCCCGGCGGCAACATCAACTACGACACCGGCCACGCCATCTTCGAAGCCACCCACGGCACGGCCCCCAAGTACGCCAACCAGGACAAGGTCAACCCGGGCTCCCTCACGCTCTCGGGCGAAATGATGCTCCGCTATATGGGCTGGACCGAGGCCGCCGATCTAATCCTGAAAGGCATGCAAAACGCCATCGCCGCCAAAACGGTAACCTACGACTTCCACCGCCTGATGAAAGCCGAAGGCACCGACGCCACCCTGCTAAAATGCAGCGAGTTCGCCGATGCGATGATCAAACATATGGGTTAAGAGCAACTCGAGGCCAGGACCGGGCTTGGCTGGGGGAGTATAGAGGCTATAAAAGCGTTGCTATGATCCGCCACGCGCACACGCCAACCCGCCTGATATTCAGCCGTGCAGACTATCACCGCATGGGCGAGACGGGCATCATTCCACCCGATGCCCGCGTCGAACTCCTGGAGGGCGAGATAATCGAAATGAGCCCAATTGGACCCGCTCACGCCATAACTGTAGGCCTTCTTCATCGCTAGTGTGTTGAAAAACTGGGCGACCGTGCTAACTGCTTCAGCCAAAGCCCACTGGCACTGGACGAGCGCTCCGAACCCGAACCGGATGTGATGCTAGTCAAACCTCGTTCAGGCTTCTATCTCAATGCCCTTCCAACGCCGGCCGACGTGCTACTGCTCATCGAGGTGGCCGATTCTACCGTCGACCTGGATCTAGGTGACAAGCTCAGGCTCTACGCGCGGGCCGGTATCGGCGAATACTGGGTCTTCGATCTAGCCCGAAAAACGCTGCTCGTTCACACAGACCCTGTCGACCTGCAATACAAGTCAGATCGGCAGCAGGACAAGTCAACCAAAGTGACGCCCCAAGCCTTCGATGATCTGGCTATCGATCTGAGCGAGCTGTTAGGTGAATAAGTGACCCAACAACTACCGCCGGCGAGTACTCCAACCAGGACAGAGTCAACCCTTAGCCTCCTGACCCTCTCCAGCGAAACCGCTTCAAGGCAGGCGACTGGCTACCCACAAGGTGAGGCCTTGGACCTAGCCGTCGACGGCCCTACGTTCGTAGGGTTTGCCCGACGCACCGATAGCACCAACACCCCATAATAAACGCACGTGGCCCGCGCCGGCCCGCCCGGCACGAACCCTATCGGTCCGACTCCACCGCCCGGCCTTCCTGGCCGATAAACCAGACGCGCAGGTATCGGCCTCTCCACGGACGAATCGGCCCCTACCGTTTGATTTCATATCAGGGACGATTCACCTTAACCGTGTCGAGCGCCAACCATGAACGCCCTGTCCCGCACGCTCCTGTCCGGATGCCTCCTGGCTTTTGCGGCTGTCCTGCACTTGGCTTGCTTCGATTGGAGCTACAAGACGCGGTGGACGGGGTTCGACGGTCTCGAACGGGTCAGCGCCTTCGGCATTTGGCCTACCCAACACTTGACCGTGTCGGCGACCGTTCTGCTTGGCTTGGTGCTTCCGGTAGCCTTAATCGCTCTGGCGGTCTACCTGACCCGCAACACGTTTCACTGGTCCCAGCGACTGCAAAACCTGATCAGCCCACCCGACGCGGCTGCCTAGCGCCGTTGCACGTAGGACTTTGCGTTCCACCCTTCGGCCCGACGCTTGACTTTTGCACCGCTCGAATCGATCCTTGGGGCATGCCCGACGACGCCGTGCATGAGCCCCCCGACTTGGCGGTCAACCTGGCAGGCCTGAAACTGGCCAACCCCATCATGACCGCCTCTGGCACCAGCGGTTACGGCGATGAATTGGCTCCCTACCTCGATCTGAACCAACTGGGCGCCTTCGTCACCAAGTCCGTCACACCGGAGGTTCGCAAGGGCAACCCGCCCCCCCGGACCGTCGAGACGGCTTCAGGCATGCTCAACGCCATCGGCTTGGCCAACGTCGGGTTGGACCGCTTCGTGGATGAAAAGGTCCCCCACCTCGAGACCCTAAACACCCCGGTCGTCGTCAACGTGGCCGGCCATACGTTGGATGATTATTTGGCGGTGTGCCGGAGGCTCGACGCCATCGACTGCATTGCCGCCCTGGAATTGAACGTTTCCTGCCCCAACGTGGCCGACGGCTTGGAGTTCGGCACCGACCCGGACCGCCTGGGCCAACTGGTCGGCGCCGTCCGGGCTGAGGTCCGGCATAGCCTGTTGATCGTTAAACTGTCACCCAATGTCACCGACATCACCGCCACCGCACAGGCGGCCGTTGAGGCTGGGTCGGATTGCCTTAGTCTGATCAACACCGTGCAAGGCATGGCCATTCATGCAGAGACCGGTCGGCCGCTGCTGGCCAACGTCTGCGGAGGCCTGTCCGGGCCGGCCATCAAACCCATCGCCCTGGCCATGGTGTATCGCGTCTATCGCGAGGTGACTCAACAGGCCGGTGTGCCTCTCATCGGCATGGGTGGGGTTCGCACCTGGCGCGATGCCGTCGAATTCATTTTGGCCGGTGCCAGTGCGGTAGCGGTCGGCACCAGCCTGTTCATCGACCCCACCTGCCCCCTGGCCATTCTTCAAGGCCTGCGCGACCATCTGCGCGACCAGAACCTGAGCAGCATCACCGATCTCATTGGCCGATTGAAGACCTGAAGCGCTCGCGGACGGGCGAGGTTTCAATCGACGACGGGTAGAGAGACGGGGCCGTTCGGGGCGGGCACGTCGGCTGGGTCGCCAAAGAGCGTCAGCGCGGTGGCACTGGTGATCTTGATGGGCACGAGTTGCCCGATCAGATCGGCAGGGGCGTTGAAGACGACGATCTGATCGCCGCGGGTTCGGCCCACGAGTTGATCGGAGTGGCGCCAGTCCACCTCCTGCCCTCGGGTTTGTTCGGCTTCCTGGGCTTTGATGGCTGCCTTGCTGTAGCCTTCGACCAGCACGTCGACGGTCCGGCCAATCATGGCGTGGTTGTTTTCCAGGCTGACCCGCTGTTGCACGGCCAAGAGTTGGTTGTTGCGACGGCGCTTGACGTCGTTGGGGACGTCGTCGGGCATGCGTTTCTGGGCCACGGTGGCGGGTCGCTCGGAATACTTGAAGCAAAAGATGTTCTTGAACCGGCCACGCTCGACCAGGGCACAGGTTTCGGCGAACTCGGCTTCGGTTTCCCCGCTGAAGCCGACGATGATGTCGGTAGCCAGGGTGATGCCGGGCACAACCTGGCGGGCCTGGTGTATCAATTCCTCGAAACGGCTCACGCTGTATTGGCGGCGCATGCGCTTCAGGACCGCGTCGGAGCCGCTTTGGACGGGCAGGTGCAGGTATTCGCACACCGTGGGCAGGTCGCGCATGGCCTGGAATATCTCGTCGCAAAAATCGCCGGGATAGCTGGTGACAAAGCGAAGTCGCTCCAGGCCCGGCACCGCATCGACCCGGGCCAGCAGTTCGGCGAAGGGGACGGGATTGCCGTTTTCGACGTGCAGGTAGCTGTTGACGGTTTGGCCAAGCAGGGTGATTTCCTTGGTGCCGCGGTCCACCAGCATCTTGGCTTCGTCGACGATTTGATCGGCGGGGCGGCAGCGCTCGGGGCCTCGGGTGAAGGGCACGACGCAGAAGGTGCAGAACTTGTCGCAGCCCCGTTGAACCCGGATGTAGGCTTGCAGGGCGTCGTCGTTGGGGTCGGGTTCTCGGGCCAGGTCCAGGGCCTCGACGGAGTCGTACTCGGTGGCCCGTTGCAAGAGCGAACTCTTGCGGGACAGGCCTTGTGACAAAGCGATGGCCCGTTGCCGCGTGGATTGCACGTCGTCGATCATGGACGGAATGCGGTGCAGCTCGCCCGGGCCGCAGATCAGATCGACGTGGGGCATCCTGGCGACGATGCCGTCCGGGTCGCGCTCGGCCATGCAGCCCATTACACCGACAATTTTGCCGGGGTGTTCTTGTTTGGGCTTTTTGAGTTGGCCCAGACGCGACAGGGCTTTGTCTTCGGCATGGCCCCGGACGCTGCAGGTGTTGATCAGCACGACGTCGGCGGCGGTCATGTCGTCGGTGGCTTGGTAGCCCGCCCGGCGGAGTTGGCCGGCCACCAGCTCGCTGTCCAGGACGTTCATCTGACAGCCCATGGTCTCGATGTAGAGCGTCTTGGTCGCCACGCCGGGTTGCTCTCCAAGTATTGGCCCCGAAAACCCTATTCTAGGAGGCCAGGCTGGGGGCGCCAAACGTGGGCCCGGTCGAGACGGGGTGTCCGGGGCCGATTCAACGGCCGGCGTCGCGGGCGGGGTCGGCGGCTCTAACCTTCGGTAGGGGTCGGGTTTACGCTTGCTGAGCCCGGGCGAACGGGCTATAAAGTAACCGGCGGGTTGGACGATAGTACAAGTGGATAGGATCCCCCGGGCCCGCTGCCCGGAATGCTCGCGGAGCGAGGTGTAGCCATGACTCAAAAACTGCTGATGGCGATGGTGGTGGGCTTGCTATTGGATGTCCCGACGGTTTGGGCCCAGGACACCGGCAGCGGTGCCGAGGGCAATCCCAATCTGATCTGGAACGCGACGCGCGGCGGGTCGCTGGGCAGTCGGTCGCCGGGCCGCCTGGTCAGTAACGGACGGGACCGGCATAACGGGTTCCTCAAAGGGGACGACGTCCGGCACGGCGCCTTTAACCGACCCGACATCACCCAGCAGCCCGAGGACCCGACCCTCAGCACGCAGCTCAAGGTCCAGTTTATCCAAACGCTGTTCAACAATCTCAACGCCGCGCTGCTACTATTTGACAACTTAATCAGGGCTCAGGCGGGATTTCCACCTTTTGTGCCGGCGCCGATTACGCCCAACACGAGCACGACGCTGACAACCGGTGGCACGTCCGGGTCACTTCCCGATCTTAGCAACCTTGGTAACCTTGCCGGGCCTTAGCCTGCCTGCCGATTCCCGTTTTCTGCGAGCTTCCCGGGCCAAAGCCTAACGGAGCTGGTACGTCAACGCTGTGGTTGGATGCAGGTGGGATCGTCGTTCTGCGGTTTGTTAACGTGGGTGGTGACGGGGTAGGCGGTCATCAGCTCGGCCGGGAAGGGTCGCAGCAGCGGGGCCAGTTCCCGGGGGTCGGAACGTTCGGGATCCAGCCAGCGGTCGAATTCATCGGGGCCCAAGATGACGGGCATGCGGTCGTGGATGGGTTGGAGCAAATCGTTGGGAGTGGTGGTGATGATGGTGGCTGACTCGATGATGGTTTGATCGGGACCCGTCCAAGATTCCCACAGCCCGGCGAAGGCGAAGGGGCGGTCGTCGGCCAGGCGGATGTAGTGGGGTTGTTTAGGGCCTTTGATCTTGGGTTTTTGCCATTCATAGAAGCCGGTGGCGGGGATGAGGCAGCGGCGGCGGCGGAAGGCGACGCGGTAGGCGGGTTTTTCGGCGACGGTCTCAGCCCGGGCGTTGATCATGCGGTGGCCGATGGCGGCGTCTTTGGCCCAGGAAGGGATCAGGCCCCAGCGGAGCATGTCGAGCCGGCGTTCGGTGCCAGCCGAGGGGCTGCGCAACGCAGCCAGCGGTTGGGTGGGGGCGATGTTGTAGCGCGGCTGCAGCGCGGGCGGTTGGGCCAGGCGCAGCAATTCAGCCAGCGTCATATCTGAGGTGGTTAGGGCGAATCGTCCGCACATGGGGGGTTTCCGAGTTGAAAGCACCGTCAATGAACCAAACAGATACGGCGGCCCGGCCATGGGCCGATTCGTTTTGAGCGCTGGTTGTTTGACGTGCCGCAACCTACGGGGCGTCTATTCCTCTGCGAGCTACAAGTCTCGAATCGTGGCCTACCGTTTGAAGCGGCGCACCTTTTCGTCGGTGACCAGCATGTCGACACCGCGGTCCAGCGGGCCGGTGGGAAGTTCGTCCATGAATTGACTCTCGAAGGCCAGGCCGCAGGCGACGCCTTTGAAATCGGGCGTGGCCAGGAATCGATCGTAGAAGCCGCGTCCGCGCCCAAGGCGGTTGCCGTATTCGTCGAAGCCCAGCCCGGGCACGACGACCAGGTCGATCAACGAGGGGAGGAAGGGGGTGCCGGCTGCGGGTTCGCGCAGGCCCAGGTCGGTGATGGTCAGGTCGTGGGTTAAGGAGCGGATTTCGACGGGGATCATGCGGCGTTGCTCCCAGCTTACGCGAGGGGCCAGGACTCGCTTGCGGTCCTGCCAGGCTTTGAGGCAGATGGCGGTGGTGTCGATCTCTCCGGGCAGGGAGAGGAAAACCATAATGATTTCAGCGTTTTTGTATTCGCGCTGGGCGACCAGCAGTTGGCACGCCCGGGCACTTTGCAGGCGGGAGTGCTCGTCGGGTATTTCCCCGAGGACTTTTCGCAGGCGCTGTCGAAGGTGTTTCTTCACGATGCCTCCGTCGATCTCGCCTCACGGGCCTGGCGAGGCCGACGCATGCTCTTCAAATACTCGTCCATCTTCTTTTCGGCCCCGTCGCCGGTTGGCAGGTAGTAATTTTTTTCGGGCCCCAGGTAGTCCTGGTCCATGGCGGCCCGGGGGTCGTCGTGGGGGTATTGATACCCTTGTCCGTGGCCAAGCTGCTTGGCTCCGGCGTAGTGGGCGTCGCGCAGGTGGTGGGGCACGGGCAAGGTGCGCCCCTGGCGGACGTCCTTGGAGGCCTGCCAGATGGCTTTGGCTGAGGCGTTGGATTTTGGGGCACAACTGAGATAAATGACCGCCTGGGCCAGGGGAAGCTGGCATTCGGGCAGGCCTATGAATGCGGTGGCTTCGGCGGCGGCCTGGGCCAGGATCAGGGCCTGGGGGTCGGCGTTGCCCACGTCCTCGGCGGCGGCGATGACCACGCGGCGGGCGATGAAGCGGGGGTCTTCACCGGCTTCGAGCATTCGGGCCAGCCAGTAGACCGCGGCGTCGGGGTCGGAGCCTCGAATGCTTTTGATGAAGGCGCTGGCTGCATCGTAGTGCTCGTCGCCGGTGCCGTCGTATTGGACGACCTTGCGCTGGATGGAATCGGCGGCTGCGTTCAGGTCGACGGCGATGACGGCATGGGGCGATTCGCTTTGCACCTGGGAGAGCACAGCCACTTCGAGTGCGGTCAGGGCCCGGCGGGCGTCGCCGTCGCAGGTGACGGCCAGGTGGCGGGCGGCCTGGTCGGTTAGCTCGACGCGGTAGTCGCCCAGGCCGTTGTCTTTGTCGGTTACGGCGCGGCGCAGCAGGCCCAGGATTTCGTCTTCGGTTAGCGTCTTGAACTCGAAGATTTGGCTGCGCGAGAGCAGCGGCCCATTGATGGCGAAGAACGGGTTTTGGGTCGTGGCCCCCAAGAGGATAATCAGGCCGTTTTCCACATCGCCCAGCAGCACGTCCTGTTGGGCCCGATTGAAGCGGTGCAGCTCATCGATAAACAGCACGGTTCGTTGGCCTGCGGTGTCCAGGCGGTCGGCGGCTTGGGCCAGTATGCGGCGGACCTGGGCCACGCCGATGGCGGCTGCGTTGACTTCAACGAATTGGGAGCGGGTCAAGCCGGCAATGATGTGGGCCAGGGTGGTCTTGCCGGTGCCCGACGGTCCGTAGAAGACGGCGCTGGTCAGGCGGTCGGACTGCAACATGCGTCGAAGCAGCTTGCCCGTTCCGACGAAGTGTTCCTGGCCGACAAAACCGTCCAGCGTGGTGGGCCTCATTCGTACTGCCAGGGGCGTGACACGCCGGCGATGCTCGCGGCGCTGGTCCCCAAACAGGTCTGCCATATCGTTCCCCTCTTGGCTGGGTTGCGATTATACGACCACAGCGACGGGGCTGCACGTGGAATCCGGATTTTGAGTGGGGTCCAGACGCACGGTGCGTGGGGGCCGGGCGACGGTCGTCGACGGAATGAGCCGATTCAGCGCGGGATTTCGTCCAGGCTGGTAAAGGGAAACGTCGGCGTCGATCTGGGGTGGAGATCGACGACCCGCCATTGGCCGTTCCGGCGGGCGAAGATCAGCTCCCAGGCGCTGGTCACCAGGGGCAGGACTTGGTCGGGCGCAATCACCCGGCAGGTGGCGGCGTAGCGCACCGTGGCCTGGTCGCCGTCGACTTGTACGACGAAGCCTCTGAGCCTGGGCTGCTCGATGCGGTAGACGTTGAGCAGTTGGCTGAGCTGGTCGAGCAACTCTTGGCGATCGAGGCCGTCCTGGCCTGGGCGGCCCGCGGCGCGGAAACCTTCGGAGATATATTGGGCAAAGCCGGGCGGGTCCACCGCTTCAACGGCATCGGCCATTTGGCGGCAGATGGCGGTCAGGCGTTCCGCATCGGTTTGGATCCAGGCCTGGGCCAGCACCAGAAGCGGGCCGATCAGGAATCCGGCGAGCATGGTGCGTCGCCAACGCAGCGTGCGGAACCGGGACCAGATGGCCACCAGCACGAATTGGATGACGACCAGGGTGGGCACCAACAGCCAGGGACTTTCAAGCAGGAAGGACTTCACGGGTTCCTCTAGCGAATCAGGGGTCGGCGGGGCGTTCGGGTTGCTGACGCCATCAGGGCATTCCGATTGGCAGATACGCCGGATACACGTGCCACATCATGTCTCATACAGCGTCAGTCATCGGCATTCTTGTTGGCTTGGGCCGACAGGCGACGGATGCGTTGGAGGATGGGTTGTTCCCAAAAGGCCAGTTCGTGTTGGATTTGTTCGAGGGTGAGGTGTTGTTTGACCACCTGGCGGGCCACGCGTTGCTGGGCCTTGGCCAGGTTGCGGATTTCGGCGGCCAGCCCGGGTACGGGGGGGTCGGGCTGGATTTGCCAACCGGTCGGGCCCCGGATCAAGGTAACCTCCGAGAGCGGCAGGCGCCCGCCCACCTGGATGGTGACGCTGGCCCGGTCGGGGTGGGTGGTTTCAGACACCACCCGCACGTCGTGAGAGAAGACGTCGATGATGTTGGCTGCCCCGGGGCGGTCCAGACGAACGGCACTGGCCACGGCGCCGGAGGCTTTGATCTGTTCCTGCAAGGCCCGGTTGGCCAGGACCAGTTGATCCACCGCCCGGACCAGCTCGATCACCGCCGGGCGGGATGGGGGTATGACATGCTGGGCCATTTCGTCAAGTCGGCCCGCCCGGCGCAATGCGTTGACGCGCCGAACGACTTGGGCAGGTCCCAGTGGGCCTGCATCGGCCGAAGGGGGTTGGGGGTCGGCTTGAATGGTCGCGTCGCGGGATGCCGGTGGGCCGGTATGGGGAGTGTCAGTGGATGAAGGCGTCGGGTCGGCCCGGGACGTTGCTGTGGGAGACTCCGCGACTTGGCTTTGGGTGTCTTGCCTGTTGCATGCCGTTTGGATTGTCAATAAGCCCGCGCACACGCATAGCGTGGCCCATGACAATGGCTGGAGTTTTGGAGCCAATTCACGATTATCTCGATTGGCGATGAGGTCGCCTGGCGCTTGGCGGGTGGGGAACACGGTCAGCCCCTGATCGGGACGCGTTGAACCCGGGTCTGGGCAAAGATGGGTCGGCCTTGCGGCGGGTGGTAACTCACCACGATCTCCACTTCCTGCCCCTCGAGGTTCAGGTCGCCCCAATAGAAGTGGGGCTGGTACCCCCAACCTAGTTGATAAGGCTTGGTGGTCGGGACTGCGTCGGACATATCTTTGGTCCACGTAGCGACTTCGGTCCGAACATACGTGCCGTCTTCCTGTACCTGGCGGGTGAAGAGTTTGGCTTGCAGTGTTCCGTTGGTGTGGATGCCCTTGTTGGTCTCGCGGGAGATAAGGTAGAGGTTGAACTTGAAGCCTTCGACGCGGTTGTGCTGATTGGGGTGATAGTTTTTCCACATCGGCGGCCTGTAGGCACAGACCAAGCGATAGACTTCCTGGGGCGGGGAGATCGGGCCACCCTGACGGTCTGCGGGATCCCAGGAGTTTTGGGCGCAGCCCACCAGAGTGGCTGACAGCGCGGAGCCAATAAGCAGGGTCAGCCGAGTGAGGTTCATGGTGTGTGTTGGGTCTTTCCTTAGGGTGACTCGGGTCCAGCCGATGCCAGTCGGGCCCAGGTTTCGCCATGTCTGGGTGCCACAGGGTTGCGTATCTCAGGAAAAACAGCGGGGCCGTAGTGCCGCAGGGTGACCCTTGGAATGGGCGGGCCATAAGCTGAGGCCACCGGCACC
>JBHHVM010000069.1:0-10856 GCA_046754265.1 Phycisphaerae bacterium | reverse complement strand
GACGGTGGTTATCCAAATCTGCCCGCAATCGTTTATCGACTTTGACGGGCTTGTCCCTCTGATGCGTCGTGACCTCCTGCACATTGCGGACATGCTGGACGAACGGTTTGGGTACGAGCGGGAGACCTTTTCCGGCAATCCCGCCCGGCAGAATCTTCAGCGCGATCGGTATCGGGTGCTCTGGGATATTTATGTGGAGGGCCGACTCGAACGTGAACCCTCGAACACCAGGAGCGAGAAGGAACGATGCAAGCGAGCTTTTGGCCGTGTTTTCGGAGTTGACCCGAAAAACGAGAATGACCACGTATTCGATCGAGTGTTCGACGCGGAATCGTTGACCCACCGCCAACTGATGGACTGGGCCTGCCGGGCAGCCTTGCTATTCGATTTGTCGGCTGATTCAAGCCAAACCACCGCAAACACGGCATGTGGGACCGCGGCGTCAGAGACTTCGGGTGCATCTGCTTCATAATGTGACCAGGGTTGATGCTGATTCGTCCAGACCTTGTGCCAAGCGACGATAACCGACCATGATCGACGGCTGCGGAAGAACGATTGATCACCTACGCCTTTCCCTGACAAGTCATTGCAACCTGGCCTGTCGATACTGTGTCCCAAACAACGCGACTCCTTGCGGGCAGAGGATCGATGAGGATTTCGCTTTCCATGTGGTCCGTTGGCTGTCGGCACGACACGGCATCCGTTACCTGCGCCTGACGGGTGGCGAACCGTTGTTGTATCCACCCTTGCATCGATTGATCCAGCGCTTGGCTGGGCTGGGGAGCCTGCGCGAGATTACGCTGACGACGAACGGTCAAGCACTTCAACGGCAAGCCCAATCGCTGGCGTCGGCCGGTCTATCGCGGGTGAACGTCTCGTTGGATACGCTGGATGCGGACAGGTTTTCTCGTGTAACGCGCGGCGGCGACATAGACCACACCCTCCGAGGCATCGAAGCCGCGACGCGAGCCGGACTGACGCCGGTGAAGATCAACGTCGTCGCCCAGCGATCGTTCAACGATGATGAGATTGCCGACATCGCAGAATGGGGGCTCTCGCACGGTTGTGTCGTGCGATTCCTGGAAGTCATGCCCATCGGCCCACTGGCACACGTCGCCGACAAGCACCTCGTGCCCGCGGCGGAGATTCTGGAGCGTCTTACCGAGCGCTTTATGCTTCGAGCGATCCCCGGAAGCCTGGGGCAACCTGCGACTGACTACGCTATTACTGGATGCGGCATTCGGGGAGTTGTCGGCGTCATTGCACCCACGACGCGCCCCTTCTGTGACCGGTGTCGACGCATCCGAATCACATCACGCGGTAGCATCGTTGCCTGCGTTCAAGACGGGGCCACCTTCGATCTAAAGGAATGCTGGGATGGAACTGGACTGCGAGTCCAAGGCGCGGACGAAGTGCTCCGCGGCGCCGTTCTCGCCAAGCCTGAAAAAGGCCCGCGCAAGCAATCATTCACGATGGTGTCACTCGGCGGATAGACAGCCTGGACGCGGCTCGCTGCGTGTTCGGCGACGAGCACCCCAACGCGTTGACGACAATCAACAACATGGGCATGCTGCTCGCGGCTCAGGGCAAGCACGCCGAAGCCGAAACCTACTGCCGCGAGGCCCTGGAAGGCCGCCGCGGCGTCCTGGGCGACGAGCACCCACTCACCCTGCTCTCGATCAGCAATCGGGGCCGTCGCATCGCCCTGGCAGAGACAGCCTCCACTCACGTGGGGATGTCCACTCCTATTCGAGCACCAAGACCCCATGGCAACAGTCGACGGAAACCGCCGCAGATCGCTGAGGAGAAGCTCCGACAGTTCGAGTCCGCTCGTATGCGCGGAGACGATTTTCCCCTACCAACGCGGATGCCTATTGCGGACACAGTCACCGCTTACGTTGAGCACATTCGAGCCGTCAAGACAACCTCACGCACCGTTCTGCGATCAAAGTGGGTAACGTTCTGCAGCGTGGTTTCGGCGATGCTGCCGAATGCGCTGGGACGTGCCGTCGCTTTTGCCGGGCCCGCTACTTACGGCGGGTGATCCTTTTCCGGGAACCCAGCCCCGATCCATCTAATGACTTGGCGAACGCCGATCCTCTTCCTGAAGCCCTTTTCGCAGCGCTTCTGCAATTGGCCCAAACACACGGCGGCTTTGCTCGTCGAGCGACGCCAGCTCTTCGTGTGCGCTGGCCATCAGCTCCAGTAGGGCACGCTCCGGCAAGTCACCGGCCCGACAGGCCACTCGGCTGGTCTTCTCCGGTCGGGGCACGTCCTGTCGCTGGATGAGGGAAGCAATCTGCATGCCGTCCAGCACGCGTTGACAGCGCTCCGAGCAATCGGACATGCTCAACGATCCGCCCGCCAACTCGCTCATCTTTCTGCGCAGCTTTAACATCCAGCCCGCAAATGTGCTGTCCATGTACGACACAGCCCCAAGGTCCAGCACGATCTTGGCCGAGCCGTGATTGGCGGTGAGATAGTCACAAATTAGGCGGTCCGCCGCGTGAGAGGCATGTCGCGTCGCCTCACCGTCAAAGGCCACGTGAAGACCATCTCCGCACATCCCGAAGCAGATTCCTGCGTTGGAAGAGTTCATCGCGTCTGTTTACCTCCGGCAGGCGAACTGAGCCTAGGCCAAGCTCGCCCAACTCTGGTATTGGCAAATCGTGGCCCTATCCAGGCAGAGAAACATGTTGACAAGCAGTATACCAGAAAGCGGGCCCGGGTTCTCTTCCCGAGAGGGGGCTGATCATGCCCTGCAAGTGAAGGGGAACACGGGTCTTTTAATCGGAAACACGCCCTTGACGAAGGGGTTGTGCTCCAGAAGCGGTCGGACTTGGAGCTTCCCCAACCCAAGTTTATCTGTGTGGAAGTGGAACTCGACCTCCCTGTCGCCGTCGCATGCGATGTACGGATGCACTTGCTCGAATGCCGGCATGTTTTCTGACACGATGTCGAAGATTTTCAGGCAGCCGCCCGCGCTCTCGTAGCACACCAGGCATTCCAGATCCGGTATGTCGTAGATACGCTCCCTCAGCGAATGGAGACAATGAAAGGCGAACAGCTTGGGGCTCAGCACGCCGAACTGCTCTGAGACCGGGCTTCTCCGCTCCGCGCACCTGTAGATTCGATCCAGGTGCTCCCTTTTGCCTGGGTCGAGTCTTAGCGCGTCGCCCTTGCTCGCAACGGGTCTTGCTCTCACATATTCCACAAACTCATCGATGGGCGTGAACCCGCACGCGGTGTAGAATGGAATCGCCTCCGTATCTGCAAACAGGAAGACGGCCTGATGAGCATCATCTGCCCACTCTAACGCTCGCTCGGTCAATCGACGGTTCAGCCCCTTGCGTCGCCAAGCCGGCAACGTGCCGACGCCGGAGATTTGTGCCACGCGGGCAGGCTTTCCATCGATAACCGCCTCCAGCGAATAGACGCACACGCTGGAGACAACCCGCTGCCCGTCGAAGAACGAGAAGGGCCTGTAGGCGTCATCCCAACACCCGGCGGACTCCCATTCCGAGAGGTCCAGACCGTGGATCGTGACCAGAAATTCCTTGAATGCGCTGCGCGCCGCTGTGTCATCCCAGTACCCTGTTCTTAGTGACAGCGACATATCACACGCAGACGGTCATGGCGATAAGGTGACGTTGCCCGGTTGTCGAACCTCAAGCAGCCCTGAGACTCGCTCAAGCCACTCGAATAAAGCGAGAACGATCCCTGCCGCCGTGAATCACGCGTATCAGGATACCATCAGTCGGGCGCATGTGCAGTCCTGAAGGCCTGAGTACCTCGACGATTGGGGAACCATGAACAGGCCTAACCACTCACCGCCTTCGCATGCTTGTGCAACCTCTTCTTTATGGCTGCTGCTCGCTTGGGGTCGGTCTGTGATCGGGGGCCGGTTTCTCGCCCGGGCATTTTCGTAGCAGTGGGGGACCACGATGTGAATCGAGGTTGTGCCTTTATTTGGCCCTGGGGTAAGAATCCCATGCGTTTTCCGGCAACACAAACGGTCAAAACGCTTTCCCGTTGAACAGTTTGCCGCTACAATGAGTCTGGTTGGCCATATTATGGGTCCATCCCGATGTGGCGCGTCCTACAGGTTCGGGGGGCGGGGCGCGTTTCGGGCACGTCGGCGTGGCGGTAGCCGGCCCAAATGCGGGCTCAGTCTGGCCAAAGCGTTTGCGTTGGTTGATAGCACAGACAATTAAAACAGCGGGATTGACCCCGGCCAAACGGGGCTGGGGACGATTGACAATCATGACCTGCACACCAATTGTGTATATTGTCGCGGAGAATTCCCCGCACCGGGCGATGGTGGAACGCCTTCTGAGCGAAGAAGGAATGGCTTGGCGGTCGTTCTCGACGGGTCAGGCGTTTTTGGCTGGGTACGATCCGGATAGCGCCGGCTGCTTGATTTTGGACTACAGCCTGCCGGGGATGGATGGACTGGAAGTCCAGCAAATCCTGGCCAGCCGCGGCAGGCCGGTCCCAATTATCATGGTGACCGACTCTGCGAACGTCACCATCGCCACGAAGGCGATGCGGTCCGGGGCTGTCGATGTCCTGGAGCAACCTTCCGACCCGGCGGTCCTGTTGCAGCGGGTCCGTGAAGCCCTGGGGGAGCAGGCAAATCGGCGGGAACGCCTGGCTCGGCGCCGGATGGCCAGCCGACAGTTGGAGGTGCTCAGTCCGCGCGAGCACCAGGTGATGCGGCTCCTGGTCGCGGGGAAGAACACCAAACAGATCGCGCTGCAGCTCAACTTGAGCGTCAAGACGGTCCACATCCACCGTGCCCGGGTGCTGGAAAAAACTGGATGTGACTCGGTGGTCGGGCTAATCAAGCTGGCGGCCGAGGCGGGCGAGGTTAATGTGCCGTAGGCAGTACGCACTTCGCAGCTCACAATTCCTTTGAGACTGGGAGATAGTCCGAACCAGAAGGTACGGCGATTAGTGTGAAACTGTATCTGAATGTGTTATAAATGAATGTGCTGAGACAGGTCTTGTGAGACGCTCGGCTGTGGCGACCGTCGGGCTTGGCTTCGGAAGGACGTTCAAAGTTGGCAGCCAGTGCCCGCGAGACCGAGTCGGCCGATTCCTGTGGGCCTTACCGCGTTTAGCGAGGAGCCGGGCATGCCCCTGGCGGACCCTGAAGGGAATCCTTCCTCTCCAGGCCGAAAACGGCCGGTGGATTCCACGCGAGACATGGCGTTGATCGTCCATGTGGTGGATGACGACCCGGACATGGTGCGTCTGCTGCGGTCGATTCTGGAGCGTTACGGACTGCGTGTTTGCACGTGGAGGGACCCGCGGGCGTTTCTGGCCGACTTTTGTCCCGGCCAGGATGCCTGTCTGGTGTTGGACCTGCGGATGCCGGAAATGGGTGGAGTGGAATTGCTTGAGGTGTTTCGAAAGAAGGACTACGGGTTGCCGGTGGTCATTCTGACCGGTGAGGCCGACATTCCGACTACTGTTCAGGCGGTCAAGCTCGGCGCTACCGACGTGATGGAAAAGCCTTTTGCACCGTCAGCCCTGATGGACGCGGTTCAGCGGGCCCTGGGGGAGGATGCAGCCGCTCGTCTGCGGCGCCGGGAGGAGGCCAAAGCCATCGAGTTGGTGTCTCGTCTGACGCCGCGCGAGCGAGAAGTGCTGCAATTGCTGGCCCAGGGACATTCGCTCAAGCAGGCAGCTCAGGAATTGCACCGCAGCTACAAGACGTTGGACAACCACAGGGGCAACCTGATGAAAAAGCTGGGCGTTCACGACCGGGTGGAACTCGCCCGCCTGGCCATCCGGGCGGGCGTGGTTGAAGCCTGACACATCTCAAGCATTCGAGGTCACCGGTTGGCAACCGGTGCCACACTGGGCTGGGATCAGGAGATGCAGCCTTCTCGGCGGAGTTTGAGCAGGAACGGCAGGGTCAGGGCTGCGCAGAGCACTTCGGCTATACCTGCGACGATGAAGGCTGCCTGGTAGGGAAGCGGTGATCCTTGCGGGTCGGCCAACACGGCGCAAATCAGGCCGCCAATGAGGGGCCCAGCCACAAACCCGAGCGAACCGGCCACGTTGAACCCGGCATAGACCGAGGCCCGCTGGTTTTCCGGGGCCAGGTCGGTACACATAGCCAGGTTGGGTGAGAACATCACCGCGCTGAGCACGCCCGACAACACCATGGCTATCGGCAGCACCGACAGAGGCAGCAGGCCATAGGAAGCGTACACCAGACCAAACCCCAGACTTCCCAGGCAAAGCGGCAGCGCCCGGCCTATGCGATCGGAGAGTCGTCCCATCGGATAACACAAAAAGGCGAAGGGAAAGAGGAACAAGGCCAGGAGCCCGCCTCGCCCCGAGGGTGACAGTCCATGTCTCTCGCTTAGGAAGAGGACGAAGGTGGAGACGATGACGCCCACGCAGAAGCGATCGATGAAGCCGTAGGCATAGGGCACCAGCAGTCGACGGTTGCGGTTGACCATGGCCAGGGCGCCGGCGAAACGCTGACTTTCGGGCCTGATCGGCGCCTCGCGGAGGACGGCAGCCGCCAGCAAGGCCACGGCCAGGCTCAGGGCTGCGCCGATGAAGAAGACCAGAAGCGGGGCCTGCTCGCCGATGCGTCCACCGAGCGGCGCGCCGCAGGAGGTGCCGAAGATGAGAGCGGCCCCGACCAGGCCCATCATGGCCCCGCGCCGTTTGGGGTCGGCCCAGTCGCCGGCCATGGCCATGATGGCGGTGACCACCAAGATGTGGGCGCCCCCTTCGAGGAATCGCACGATCAACAAGCTGCTCAGGGTAGTTAACTTCGGCATCAGCCCCAACAGGGCGGCGTCCACCAGGGCAGCCACGATCACGATGGGCTTTCGCCTTCCCAGGCGGTCGGCCAAGGCGCCGCCCAAGGGTGCGAAGAGGACGGCCCCGACCATGTTGATGGACATGAAGCTGTGAACCCAGAACGAGCCCGCGCTGAAGCGGTCAGCCACCACTTCTTTCAGGACCGGGACCATCATGGTTACCGGCAACATGGAGAGGAAGATGGCGGCCCCCAACGCGGCAGCCATGGTACGGCTGGCGGTCCGGATCGAGGACGACGTCGGCAATACGGAGTTTGCTGACGGTAGGGGCAGCGTGGTTTGGGTCACGGCGGCGGTTCCTGGGTTGGCCACGGTCGGGTCATTCGAGCCAGGTGCGGATACACTTGTCGTCGGCGTGCTCATCGAGCGTGAATAACTCCTGAGGTCGATAGGCGCTGGCCCGGGCCCGGCGGACAATAGCCTGCAAGTCGATGCCTCGGTCGCGGATTCGCCGGGCCAGTTGGTCGTCGATCAGGTCGCCAATATCTTCCACGGCCAACGCTGGAAAAGTCAATGCAACTTTGGTCGAACCGTTCTGGGTGACCCGGATTCGAAGGGTCTTGGCCAGGGTGCCCAGGTCACTGGGACTGGCGTCGGCCGAGTGTGGCTCTACGGCGGCCAGGGCGGATTCGTGCTCAGCCAGGTGGGGGCGGAGGGCATGGTACCAGGAAACGTCCTGGCCCAGGCGATTCAGGTAGTAGGTCAGGCCTCGAAATGCTCGCAGAATCAGCAGCAGATGAGCCGGGCCTGCCATGCGGAAGTTCCAGCGGTCGTCACCGAGCACGTCGGCCAGTCGCTGGGAGCACTGCCAACGGTCGAGATTGAACTTAACGGGCTGGCTAAAGGGCTCAAAAAGCACGGTGCAGACGGCCGGCAGCTTTTCGCGGATGGGGCCCAGTAACCGCGGGTCGAATCCCAGTGCGATGAGTTGGGGGTAAGGATCGCCCTGCTGGACTGCGGTCATCTGAATCAGCTTCATCAAGGCCAAGCGATGTTGCAGGCTGAGGGGGGCGACGCTGCCAAAATCGTAGAGCACGATCTCCGGCCCGGCTGGGGCGCGGGCGAATCGATAGTTGCCCGGATGAGGGTCGGCGTGAATCTGGCCGTGCTTGAACAGCATGCGGCAAAACCCGCGGATCAGGGTCCGGGCCAAGCTGGACCGATCGGCCACCGGCCAATCTTCGACGGCTTCTATTCGATCCCCGTCGACCCACTCGGATACCAGAACGTCGTCGGTGGATAGATGAGTGACAACGCCAGGCACCTTCCAACCGGGTTCGGCGGACAAGTGTTCGCGGTAAGCGTGTTGGTGCCGGGCTTCGGTGCGGTAATCGAGCTCTTCATCCAGGTTGCGGGCGATCTCGGCCCGGTACTGATGCAGGTCGAAGCCGCGGCGCAAATCTCCGACCGGTACCGACAACCAACCGAGCGTCTTTAGGTCGGTCAAGACCGCCCGGCGGATCCCCGGATAGCGGACTTTGACGGCCACCGTTCGCCCATCGGGCAAGGTGGCCCGGTGGACCTGGCCCAGAGACGCAGCCAAGCCTTGAGGGTCGATGGCTGTGACGACGGCATCGAGCGGCGCGTTCCAGGCCTGTTCCAGGAGGGGTTGAATCTGGTCGAACGGCAGTGCCTCGGCCCGGTCGGTCAGCGGGGCGAAGGCTCGAGCCTGGTCCTCGTCGTCGGACAGGCTGAGCATTTGCCCGATTTTCTGCGGCAGGCCCCGCAGTCGGCCCATACGTTCGACCAGGTGAAGCCGGGCGTTTTCGCGGACTTGCGCATCGGCGGCCTGGGTCGCTTTGCGGGCCTGGCGGGCCAGGTCCAGGTAGCCCAAGTTTCGCCTCAGCATGCCGGCGGGAACAGCCATGGCGGTGAGGGTCTCCGCGTTCGAATGGACTCGCGATGGCGAGGTCACGGAACGGCGTGCGAGGCGCACGCCGCTACCATTCGTCAGGGCCTAGTGGGCGCCGGCCGGGCAACCGGCGGGCGCGGTGGGCGAAGCCCCATAGATTTCATGCTTGGGTCTGGCCGAGAGAATTTTGGTCTTGCCCCAATCCACGACGTTGGCGAACTGTTCGGATTTGGTGAAGGCTTCAAAGGCCGTTTGGTCCGACCACTCCGAAACGATCAAGTAACTGTTGGGGTTGTTGGCCTTCCTGTAGAGGTCGGACTCGGAATGACCCGGCATGGCCTTCATGATGTCCAGCACTTTGTAGAAGACCTTCTCGAATTCCGGACCTTTGCCTTCGATGACGTCATAGTTCATGCCGACGGTGATCATGGATGGGGGCTCCTTGAGGTTCTCTTGTGCCCGGCCCGACGTGTTTGCGGGGACGCGGATGGGTTAGGTTCGGAGTCCACGGTGGACCCGAGTTGCAGATATTATCGGTAGATCAAAGGGGCTGCTGAAGCGCTCGGCTACTTGGCGGACCTCCGGCGTCTGACGGCTTAGGAGGCTGTGGTGGTCAGATTTTCGGCGACCGTCTCGGCGATGAGCGAGTAAACGCGGCTGGGGATCACGTCGATTCTGAGGATCTCAGCCAATTCACCGATCACCGGTTCGATTTTCTCCAAGGCATGTTGGAGGGTCTCCACGTTGAGCCCCACGACCTGCATGGCCTCGGTACAGACTGTGTGGATGATGTTCTTGTCGGGTGCTTCGCACAACAGCCGGGCCACGTCGGACGAACCTCCCACGATTCCGGCCAGCTTCGTGGCCGGTTCGGTCAGTTCGGGCAAGGGGCGGTCGTGGTGATGGCGTATGGCAGAAACCATATCCTCGGGCAACATCCAGCGCTCCAGCACCAGGGCACTGATCTCCGCGTGGGTGACGCCCAGGGCATCTTGCTCTCGCTCGATCAGTCCTGCTGAATTGAGCGGCGAATAGGATTCAGCCACGGGTCCGTACTCGGTGGGAAAGGCTTTGGCCAGCACGACGACGCCAATGTCGCTGAGTAGCCCGCTCATGAAAGCCTCTTCCCGCCTTTGGGGAATAACCTGATCGGCAAACTGGGCGGATAGAGCTGCGGTGGTCACGGAACGGCGCCAGTAGTAGCTAGAATCGAGCTGCGAATTGGCCCCTGCGTTGACGCGGTCTGCCATGCATCGACCCACCACCATCGTCCGCACCCGCTTCATCCCCAGAAGAGCGACCGCCTGATTCAACGAGCCGACTTTGCGGGTGACGCCGAACAGGGCGGAGTTGGCCAAGCGCAGCACGTCGCTGGCCACGCCGGGGTCGGTGGACAGCAGGCTGACCACGTCCTTCTGTTCGTAGTTGGGGTCCTTGGTGATTTCCAGAAGCCGAGTGACGATCTGCGGCATGGAAGGAATGGCATCGCTACGGCGAACGGCGTCTAGGATCTTCTCGTTCATGGGGGAACCTCAGTCGTTTGAAACGAACCGGCATGGTCGGCCGATAACTTTGGCGGCGTGGCGTGTCTGGCCGGTCCAGGCGCCGTTATGTCGACCACACCATGTTTAGGATATCGGCCAAGCGGCAAGAAGCGTTGAACGGTAAAGCGCGACTTTGGAAGCCGGTCGGGTTCGTGAATCGTGAACCCATGTCGCTGGCGGTCGGCATCGAGATGCGGTTGACAGATTTCTCGAGCCTTGCGCGTAAAGATGCGGTCGCCGATCTCCGAAACAAACGTCGGGTCGGGCGAGCATCGAGCGGAGGACGAAGGTCCTATATATCCAATGTTTCCAGCACTGCCTCCGGGTGCGTGGAGAACGGCCCCCATTTCCCCATGAACGGCGATGCGGGCGAAGAGACCGGCCAGAAACAGGACCCATAGGCGTTTTCCAGACCTGAGAACAGGACGGCAAGAATGACCACAGCACTCCTAAACCCCGAAAGTCGCAACACTGTTCAGGAACCGGGACCGGCTGAGGGCGCCGTGACCGAACAGGGCGTTGACGTCGGGGGTGCGTCGCAGATCGTCAGCTTTCGGCTGGCCAACGAAGAGTACGGCGTGGACATCATGCGCGTGCAGGAGATCATCCTGA